>DASQTR010000581.1:0-13225 GCA_035641795.1 Ilumatobacter sp. | reverse complement strand
CGCGCTTGAACACGTGCTCGGGGTGCCCGACACCGTTGACCACCGCCATCAGACCCATCCTGCTGTAGTGGTTGATGAGCGGCGCCGTTTGCGACTCGTACAGATCGAGCCGGCGGTTGACCGCGTCGGGATGATCGTCGGCTCGCTGCTCGACGTCGCCGCCGCAGACGTCGCATATCCACATTCTGCGATTGTCAGCGACGCTGGCGGTGTAGTTCGTGCCGCAATCGCGGCAGACCCGGCGCGACGACAGACGCTCTAGCACGATCTCGCGCGGCACGTCGAGGTCGATCACCACGTGGATCGGCTTGTCGTCGGTGATCCGCTGCAGCGCCTGCGCTTGGGCGACGGTGCGGGGGAAACCATCGAGGATGTACCCGCGCGAATCGGCGTCGGGTTTGCGCAGGCGCTCGTCGACGAGCCCGATCATCACCTCATCGCCGACGAGTCCGCCCTCCTGCATGATCTGCTTGGCCATCAGCCCCAGCTCGGATCCCTCGCGCGCGGCGGCGCGGAGCATGTCACCGGTGGAGATGTGCGGAACCACGTAGTGGCGCGCCAAGCGCACACATTGGGTACCTTTCCCCGCTCCCTGACGGCCGAGGATGATGAGACGCGCTCCTGGGATCACCGCGCTCCGACTACTTCAGGAATCCTTCGTAGTTGCGGAGCATGAGCTGGCTGTCGATCTGACGCATGAGCTCGAGCGACACGCCGACCGCAATCAACACGCTCGTTCCGGCGAACGCGAACTGCTGCACGTCGGCCGCCCACAGCAGCAGGTACGGCATGATGGCGATAAGGGCGATGAACACGGCACCGGGCAGCGTGATTCGGTTGACCGCCTTCGCAAGGTAGGTCTCGGTCTGTGGGCCGGGGCGCACGCCAGGGATGAAGCCGCCCTGGCGACGGATCTGGTCGGCTTGGCGCACCGGGTCGAAGGCGATCGAGTTGTAGAAGTAGGCGAAGGCGATGATCAGCACCGCGAACAGCGTGATGTAGACGACGTTCTGCGTGTTCAGGATGTACTGATCGACGAACTGCTGGACCTCCGCCCGCGCCCGCTCGAACCAGCTGTCGCTGTTCGGGTCGGCGTTCCCCATGAAGCTGGCGAGGATGGCCGGCAGCAGCAGGATCGAGCTGGCGAAGATGATCGGGATCACGCCCGACTGGTTGACCTTGAGCGGGATGTAGGTGTTCTGTCCGCCCATCATCCGCCGGCCCACGACGCGTTTCGCGAACTGCACGGGTATGCGCCGTTGCCCGAGCTCGACGAACACGACGGCGACGATGATGCCCAGCGTCAGGGCGATCATGGCGAAGAACCAGAACTCCTTGTTGACCTGCCAGATCGCGTAGAAGCCGCTCGGCATGCCGGACACGACGGAAGCGAAGATGATCATCGACATGCCGTTGCCGATGCCGCGCTGGCTGATCAGCTCGCCCATCCACATCAGCAGCGCCGTGCCGGCCACGAGCGTCGGGATGATCAGGTAGCCGCGCGGCCAGACGCCCTCTGGCAGGAGCGGCACCGACGGCGCCTGCACCGCCGAGTAGAAGGCACCACCACCCCCGGTGCCGAACAGGAACACGAGCACTGTGGCTTGGAGCACGGCAAGCGCGATGGTGACGTACCGCGTGTACTGGGTGATCTTGCGCTGCCCTACAGCACCCTGCTGTTGGAGCTCTTCGAGTTTCGGGATCACGACGCCCAGCACCTGCATGATGATGCTGGCGGTGATGTAGGGCATGATGCCCAGCCCGAAGATCGAGAAGCTCGCGAACGCCTGGCCGGAGAACAGGTTGAAGAGCCCCAGGACACCGCCTTGGGCGCCTTCCTCCAGCTGGTCGATCGCCAGCGGATCGACACCGGGAACGCGGATCACCGTACCGACCCGATACAGCGCGACGATCATGAAGGTGAACAGGATCTTGTTGCGAAGATCCTGGACCTTGAAGATGTTTTTGATGTTCGACAGCACCGGCGAAACGTTCCTCGGGTGGGGGTTGGCGGCAGGCTAGCGCCCGGGCAGGGGCCGCCCTTGTGGTCAACTCAACGATTCGTGAACTGATTGCCCTTGGCAGCCGGACGTCCGGCCTTGCCTTCCGCCTTGAAGGGCAGCGGAATCAGGGTCACGGAGCCACCGGCTTCGGTGATCGCCGCCTCGGCCGCCTTCGAGACGGCGTGGGCGTGCACGGCGACCTTGCGGGTGACCGCGCCACGCGCGAGCACCTTGACGAACGCGTCCTTGCGGACGAGCCCGTGCCCGGTGAGCACATCGGGATCGACGGTTGCCTCGTCGAGCGCGTCGATGGTGTCGAGGTTGACCGCCGCGTACTCGACGCGGAACGGGTTGGTGAACCCCCGCAACTTGGGCACGCGCTGCTTCAGAGGCATCTGGCCGCCTTCGAACCCGCGGGCGACCTTGCCGCGACCGCGTGAGCGCTGGCCCTTGGTGCCCCGACCGGCGGTCTTGCCGCCCTTGCCGCCCTTGCCGCGGGCGACGCGCTTGGGCGCCTTGGTGGCGCCGGGGGCCGGTGAGAGATCGTGGACGTGCATGGTCAGTCGGTCCCCTGCTTCGTTTCTTCGGCGGCGACGTCCCGCTGCGTGCCCTCTTCAGACACCGTGACGAGATGCGGCACGCGGCGGAGCATGCCCCGGATCTCTGGACGGTCGGGCAAGGTGTTCGACTTGCCGATACGGCCGAGACCGAGCGCCCGCAGCGTGCCCCGGGTCTTGGGCTTGCCGTGCGCACCCGACTTGATCTGGGTGACGGTGATGGTGTTCTCGCTCATGCGTGGCTCACTCGTGCGTCGATCCGGTGGCGTGCTGCTTCTGCCGTTCCTCGTAGGCCCGCAACATGCCCTTCGGCACGAAGCTGTCGGCCGGCAGGCCGCGGCGCTTGGCGACCTCGTCGGGGCGCTGCAACGCCTTGAGCCCGGCAATGGTGGCGCGGGCGACGTTGATGTGGTTGGCCGAGCCGAGCGACTTGCAGAGCACGTCGTGGACGCCGGCTTCCTCGAGAATGATGCGGGCGGCGCCGCCGGCGATCACGCCGGTACCGGGCGCAGCCGGCTTCATCAGGACGCGGCCGCCACCGGTCTCGCCGGTGACCGGGTGGGTGATCGTCGAGCCGGCGAGCGGCACGTCGAACAAGTTGCGCTTGGCTTCCTCGGTGCCCTTCTGGATCGCCAGCGGCACCTCCTTCGCCTTGCCGTATCCGAGACCAACCCGGCCGTTGCCGTCGCCCACGACCACGAGCGCCGTGAACGCGAAGCGGCGACCACCCTTGACGACCTTGGCGACACGGTTGATCGTGATCACGCGCGACTCACGCAGACCGCTGCTGTCGGTCTCGCCCGAGCCGGGACCTTGGTTCGTTTGCTGGTATGCCATCAGAAATCCAGACCTCCGTTGCGGGCGGCTTCAGCGATCGCGGCTACGCGACCGTGGTAGGCGTAGCCCCCGCGGTCGAACACAACCGCCGTGACACCGGCGGCCTTGGCGCGCTCTGCGACGAGGGCGCCGACGCGCTCGGCGGCAGCGACGCTGCCGCCGCTGCCCGCCCCGCGTAGGTCGGTCTCGGTGGACGAGGCGGCGGCCAGTGTGTGGCCCCGGTCGTCGTCGATCACCTGCGCCGAGATGTGCTTGTTCGAGCGATAGACCGCGAGACGCGGGCGCGCGGCCGTGCCGTGCACGCGCTTGCGCACCCGGCGGTGCCGGCGGATGCGGCCCTCGCGGCGGGCCTTGGCGATGTCACTCATGACGAACTCCGATTCCGTTACTTCCTGCCGACGACATCACTTCTTGCCGGCCTTTCCGGCTTTGCGCAGGATGCGCTCGCCGGCGTACCTCACGCCCTTGCCCTTGTATGGCTCGGGCTTGCGGATGCTGCGGATGTCGGCGGCGACCTGGCCGACGACCTCCTTGTCGATGCCGTTGACGACGATCTGCGTCGGCGCCGGCACCTCGAAGGTGATGCCGTCGGGAGCATTGACGTTGACCGGGTGGCTGAAGCCCAGGTTGAGCCGTAGCGCGTTCGGGCTCTGCGCCTCGGCGCGGTAGCCGACGCCCACGATCTCGAGGTTCTTCTTGAAGCCCTCGGTGACGCCGAGGACCATGTTGTTGACGAGGCTGCGAGTGAGGCCGTGCTGGGCGCGGTTGCGGCGCTCGTCGTTCGGCCGCGTGCACGTCAGCACGCCATCGTCGACGCTCACCTCGATCTCACCAGGGATCTCACGGCTGAGCGTTCCCTTGGGGCCCTTGACCGTGATCGTGCGGTCGGCGACCGACACCTCGACCCCGGAGGGCAGGTTGACCGGAGCCTTACCGATGCGGGACATGACGGTTCTCCATTTCTCCAGTTCTGGGCTTCACCACACGAAGCACAGGACCTCGCCGCCCACCTTGCGGCGGCGCGCCTCGCGGTCGGTCATCAGTCCGTGACTGGTGGACAGGACGGCGACCCCCAAGCCGCCGAGCACACGCGGCACGGCGTCGGCCTTGCGATACACGCGCAGGCCGGGAGTCGACACTCGGCGGAGCCCCGAGATCGTGCGATCGCGCTCCTCCGAGTACTTCATCTGGATCGTCAACACGTCGCCGGGGCCCTTCTGCGACGGCGACACCTCGAAGCCGTTGATGTAGCCCTCGGCCTCGAGCAGCTTGGCGAGCGCCACCTTCTGCTTGGACGACGGCATGCGCACCTCGTCGTGCATCGCCGTGTTGGCGTTGCGGATGCGGGTCAGCATGTCGGCGATGGGATCAGTCAGCATCGTCGTTCCTCCTCACCAGCTCGACTTCGTCAGACCGGGGATCTCACCGGCGTGCGCCAGCTCGCGCAGGCACACTCGGCAGAGACCGAACTTGCGGAACACCGAGCGGGCGCGCCCGCAGCGGCGGCACCGCGTGTAGCCGCGGACCTTGTACTTGGGCTTGCCGGCTGCCTTGTTGATCAGTGCTTTCTTGGCCATCTTCTCTCTCGCCTACTTCTCTCTGACCGTTCTCGTCACGTCGTCGCTCGTCACTTCTTCGCGCCCGACTTGACCGGGCCACGGCGGTGGCGGCCACGCTGGCGCCCGTCCGCCACCGACTCGGTGGCGTCGGCGCCCTTCTTGAACGGGAACCCGAACGCGTCGAGCAACGCCTTGCCGCCGGCGTCTTCGCTGGCGGTCGTGACGATCGTGATGTCCATGCCGCGCTGGGTGTCGATCTTGTCGACGTTGATCTCCGGGAACACGGTCTGGTCGTTGAGGCCGAACGTGTAATTCCCGCGGCCGTCCCACGACATTGCCGGGAGGCCGCGGAAGTCGCGGATACGTGGGATCGCCACCGAGAGCAAACGGTCGAAGAACTCCCACATGCGGTCGCCGCGCAACGTCACCTTGGTGCCGATTGCCTGCCCCTCGCGGAGCTTGAACCCGGCGATCGACCGGCCCGCCCGCGTGATGATCGGCTTCTGGCCGGAGATGGCGGTGAGGTCGTCGACCGCCTTCTCCAGCAGCGACGGCTGCTGGGTAGCGCGGCCGACGCCCATGTTGATCACGATCTTCTCCAGCTTGGGGATCTGCATCTCGTTGTTGATGCCGAGATCCTTGGCGAGCTGCTGTTTGATCGTGTTGTTGTACCGGGCCTTGAGCCGCGGCTGTGTTGCCGTACCACCCATCAGACTTCCTCACCCTTCGGACGGGCGACTCGGACCTTGTTGCCCTTCTTGTCGACCGTGTATCCGAGCCGCACCGTCTTGCCCTTGTGCACGAACATCACGTTCGAGACGTCGATCGGCATGTCCTTGTCGATGATCCCCGCCTGTTGGTTGGCCTTGCGCGGGCGCTGGTGCTTGGCGGCGGTGTTGACGCCGTTGACGATCACCTTGTTGTCGGCCGGGAAGACGCGCTGCACGACGCCTTCCTTGCCCTTGTCCTTGCCCGTGATGACACGAACGGTGTCACCCTTCTTGAGCTTCACGGTCAGATCACCTCCGGGGCCAGTGAGACGATGCGCATGAACTTGCGGTCGCGCAGCTCACGCCCGACTGGGCCGAAGATGCGCGTGCCGCGCGGGGTGAGGTCGTCCTTGATGAGGACGGCGGCGTTCTCGTCGAAGCGGATGTAGCTGCCGTCAGGGCGCCGTTTCTCCTTCTTCGTACGCACGACGACGCACTTGACAACGTCGCCCTTCTTGACGGCGGCGCCAGGGATCGCGTCCTTGACGGAGGCGATGAAGATGTCGCCGATCGAGGCGTACCGGCGACGTGTGCCGCCGAGCACCTTGATGCACAACACCTCGCGGGCGCCGCTGTTGTCCGCGACCCGAAGTCGCGACTCCTGCTGAATCATCGCCCGATCACCTCGCGCGTTCCAGGATCTCGACCACGCGCCAGCGCTTGGTCTTGCTGAGGGGACGCGTCTCCATGACGCGGACCCGGTCGCCGAGGCCGGCGTCGTTGGCCTCGTCGTGGGCGTACAGCCGCTTGCTACGCAGGACGAACTTGTTGTACTTCCCGTGGCGAACACGCTCGATGACAGTGACGGCGACGGTCTTGTCCATCGCCGCCGACGTCACGACGCCCTCTCGGACCTTGCGGGCCTTGCGCGTCGTGCTCTCCGTGCTTGCTTCGGATGGGGATTGAGATTCGGTTGCAGTTGGTTCGCTCATGTCGTTCTCAGCTCTTTACGTTGCTCAGCTCTGGGCTTCGGCGGCAGCGATCTCGCGCTGACGGATGAGGGTGTTGATGCGCGCGATCTGCCGGCGGACGCGCTTGATCTCCGCGGTGTTGTCGAGCTGCCCGGTGGCGTTGCGGAAGCGCAGGTTGAGTGCCTCGTGCTTCGTCGCCCGTAGCTCGTCGATCAGTTCAGTGAGGTTCATGTCGGACAGCCGATCGGTGGTGTTGGTGCGTGCCATCGCGTGATCCCTTCTCAGATCGCCTCGTCGCGCGAGATCACGCGCGCCTTGATCGGCAGCTTCTGAATCGCCTTGTCGAGGGCCGACCGGGCCATCTCGGGGTTCGGGTACGAGAGCTCGAACAGCACCCGTCCCGGACGCACGACGGCGACCCAGAACTCGGGGTTGCCCTTGCCCGAACCCATGCGGGTCTCGGCCGGCTTCTTGGTGACCGGCTTGTCCGGGAACACGTTGATCCAGACCTTGCCGCCGCGCTTGATCGAGCGCGTCATCGCGATACGGGCGGCCTCTATCTGGCGGGCGGTCAGCCAGCCCGGTTCGAGCGCCTGGATCCCGTATTCGCCGAAGTGCAGGCTGGCGCCACCCTTGGTCATGCCGCGGGTGCGGCCACGGTGGTGCTTGCGATGTGCGACCTTGCGGGGCATCAACATGACGGATCCTCAGTCGTCGCCGCGGAAGTGCGGCGTCTCGTGACCCTGACGGGTCTGGCGGGCGATCGTCTCTTCCTCGTCGAGCAGCTTCTCGAGCTCGGGATCGGCATCCTTGAGCAGCGGCGCCTCGGTCTCTGCCGGCTCGGGGGTGGCCGGCGGGCGGCCCGCCGACGACACCACACGGCGCGGCGTGCCTTCGGTCGACTGACCGGAGGTCTCACCCACCGCCATCGCCGCCTCGCGGGCGATCTTGTCGTCGCTGAGTGATTTGTACGGCAGGATGTCGCCGCGGTACAGCCAGACCTTGACGCCGACACGGCCGTTGGAGGTCTTCGCCTCGCGGAAGCCGTAGTCGATGTCCGCCCGCAGCGTGTGCAACGGCACGCGGCCCTCGCGGTACCACTCGGTGCGGCTCATCTCCGCGCCGCCGAGCCGGCCAGAGCACTGGACCTTGATGCCGAGCGCGCCGGCGCGCTGGGCGTTCTGCACGGCGCGCTTCATCGCCCGGCGGAAGGCGATGCGGCCGGCGAGCTGATCGGCGACGCCCTGGGCGACGAGCGCGGCATCGAGCTCGGGCGTCTTGATCTCGACGATGTTGAGCTGGATCTTGGGGTTGCCGGTGATGTTCGTGATCAGTGTGCGCAGCTCGTCGGCCTGGGCGCCGCGACGGCCGATCACGATGCCCGGGCGGGCGGTGTGGACGTCGACGCGGACCTTGTCGCGCGTGCGCTCGATCTCGATCCGGCTGATTGCGGCCGACTCGAGCTTCGACATGATGGCCTGGCGGATCTTCCAGTCCTCGGTCAGGTACTTCTGGTACTCGCGCTCGCTGAACCAGCGGCTCTTCCAGTCAGTGCTGACGCCGAGGCGGAAGCCGTAGGGGTTGATCTTCTGGCCCATTACTTGTTGTCCTCCTGGTCGCTCGCCTCGTCGGCCTGCTGGGAGGCCGGCTTGCTGAAGCCGGCTGCCTCGGCGTGCTCCTCGGAGTCGAACCAGACCTCGGCCTTGGTGATCGTGTAGTAGCGGCTGTCGGGTGTGTGGTAGAGCATCGAGTCGGCGTTGCCCTTGATCGGATGCGTATCGGGACCGTTGCCGTCCTCGTCGGCCAGCACTGACCCGTCCCATTCGCCTGCCTGGAAGCCGGACGCTTCGATGGCGGGCTCGTCGTCCGCTGCGCTTCCTCTTTCGACGGCGGGTTCGTCGTCCGTTGCGCTTCCTCCTCGCGCCGCTTCCGCCTCGTCGTCGGCGCTTCCCTCGGCGGCTTGCACTACGCCGTCCGACGCGTCCCGCAGCTCGACCTCGTCCGCGACCACTGCCTCAATGACGTCCTCGTCGGCAGGCGTGCTCTCCGGCGCAACGGCGTTCGTGTCGCCGGCCTTTTTGGCGGCTTGGGCGCGCTGGCGGCTGCGCTCGACGCGGGCCCGGCGGCTGGCTGCGGCGGTGGCGCTGACGCCCTCGGAACGGGCCTGAGCGATCGCCAAACGCTGCTCGCTCATGCGGCCGACGACAACCGTGATGTGACACGTGCGCTTGCGGATGCGCGTCGCTCTGCCGCGGGCACGCGGCGAGAAGCGACGCAGCGTCGGCCCCTCGTCGGCGAAGCAGGCGAGCACGAACAGCTCGTCGGCGTCGGCGATGTAGGCACCTGCGTTGTTCGGGTTCGTGGCGTTGGCGACAGCGCTGGCGAGCACCTTGCGAACGTCGGTTGCGATCCCGCGCTCGGTGAACTGCAGCACTTCGTCGGCGCGCCGGACGTCGAGCCCGCGGATGAGGTCGAGCACGGCCCTGGCCTTGTACGCCGACGAGCGGACGTACTTGGCGGTGGCCTTCGTGCCATGGCGCTCGCCGCGCTCCATCGTGGCGACGGTGGCGCCCTCGTTGAGCTTCGGACCGCGCATCAGCGACGCGCCCCCTTCTCCTGCCCGGCGTGGAACCTGAAGGTTCGCGTCGGGCTGAACTCGCCGAGCTTGTGACCGACCATCGATTCGGTCACGTACACCGGGACGTGTTTGCGCCCGTCGTGCACGGCGATGGTGTGACCGACCATGTCGGGGATGATCGTGGAGCGGCGCGACCAGGTCTTGATGACCCGGCGCTCGCCGGCGGCGTTCTGGGTGTCGACCTTCTTGAGCAGATGCTCGTCGACGAACGGACCCTTCTTGAGACTGCGCGACATGCGTTTCTCCCTTTCGCCTTACCGGCGACCCTTGCCGGAACGGCGACGACGGACGATGAGCTTGGAGCTGGCCTTCTTCGGGCGCCGCGTGCGGCGCTCAGGCTTGCCCCACGGCGACACTGCCGGGCGGCCTCCGGAGCTGCGACCCTCACCGCCGCCGAGCGGGTGGTCGACCGGGTTCATGGCAACGCCGCGCGTCTGCGGGCGCACACCCTTCCAGCGGTTGCGGCCGGCCTTGCCGATCTTGACGAGCTCGTGCTCGCTGTTGCCGACCTCGCCGACCGTGGCGCGGCAGTCGATCGGCACCCGACGCATCTCGGTCGAGGGCATGCGCAGCGTCGCGTAGTCGCCTTCCTTGGCGACCAGCTGGACGGCCATGCCGGCGGAACGACCGACCTTGCCACCCTGGCCAGGGCGCAACTCGACGTTGTGAAGCGTGGTACCGACCGGGATGTAGCGCAGCGGCAGCGCGTTGCCGGGCTTGATGTCGGCGCCGTGGCCGGATTCGACGATGTCGCCGACCGAGAGCCCCTTCGGGGCGAGGATGTAGGCCTTGTCGCCGTCGGCGTAGTGCAACAGCGCGATCCGGCAGGTGCGGTTCGGGTCGTACTCGATCGCCGCCACCTTGGCGGTGACACCGTCCTTGGTGCGCTTGAAGTCGATCACCCGGTAGCGCTGCTTGTGACCGCCGCCGATGTGACGCGACGTCTTGCGCCCGTGCACGTTGCGGCCGCCGGTCTTCGACTTCTTGGCGAGCAGCGACTTCTCGGGCGTCGACTTGGTGACCTCCGCGAAATCGGAGGAGGTCTGGAAGCGGCGGCCGGCGCTGGTTGGTTTGCGGGAACGAATCGGCATGGCTGAGTCTTCTGGCTTCCTCTTAGTTCTCGAACAGCGGGATCTCACCCGCGGCCAGCGTCACGATGGCGCGCTTGGTGTCGGGCTTACGGCCCAACCGGTTGCTGCGGCGCGCACGCGAGACCTTGCCCTTGCGGTTGAGCGTGTTGACCTTGAGCACCTCGACCCCCCAGATCGCCTCCACCGCATCGCGGATCTCCGGCTTGCTGGCGCTCGGGTGCACGTTGAACGTGTAGACGCCGGTCTCCATGAGCTCGTAGCTCTTCTCCGAGACGACCGGCGCCAGGATGATGTCGCGCGGGTCCTTCATGACCTTTCCTCATGGTCGGAACTGGCCTCCGCTTCGCTTTGGCCGCTCCCTCCGTCCGCCTCGTCGCTGGCGCTTCCCTCGGCGGCTTCCGCCTCATCCGCGACCGCGTCCGGCGATTCCGTCTCGTTCGCCGCGTCCGTCACCGTGGACCTCTTCGTTTGGCCGTCGAAAGTCGGGAGCGCGTCTTGCGTGAAGACGATCCACTCGTTGCAGAGCACGTCGTAGGCGTTGAGCTCTCCGGGGGCGATCAATTGGACTTCTGGGATGTTGCGGAAGCTGAGGGCGGCAGCGGCGTCGTCACGGCCGAGGACGACCAGCACGCGACCCGCGATGCCGAGCCCGGCGAGCGCCTTCGTGGCGGCCTTGGTGCTCGGCTTGTCCCAATCCCAGGAGTCGACGACCACGACCTTGCCCTCGCCGGCGCGATCTGACAGCGCCGAGCGCAGCGCCAGCGAGATCATCTTCTTGGGCGTCTTCTGGTCGTACTTGCGCGGCTTCGGGCCGAGGGCAACACCGCCACCGCTGTACTGCGGCGACCGGATCGAGCCCTGACGGGCGTTGCCCGTGCCTTTCTGGCGGTACGGCTTGGCCCCGCCACCACGCACCTCGGCTCGGGTCTTGGTGCTCTGCGTGCCTCCACGTCGGGCGGCAAGCTGAGCGGTGACGACCTGGTGCATGACTGGCACGTTGGGCTGGATGCCGAACGTGGCGTCGTCGAGGTCGACCGTGCCGGCATCCTTGCCGGCGGCGTTCTTGAGGGTGATCTGCGCCATTGCGATCACGCTCCCTTCGAGCTTGCTGACTTGACGGCGTTGCGGACGGAGATCACGCCGCCGTTGGGCCCCGGGACCGAGCCCCGAACGAGCAGCACGTTGCGCTCGGCGTCCGACTCGACCACCTCGAGGTTGAGCGTGGTCACCTGCTCGTTGCCCATCTGCCCGGACATCTTCAGCCCCTTGAAGACGCGGCCGGGGAAGGAGCAGGAACCGATCGCACCGGGCGCCCGGTGGTGCTTGTGGTTGCCGTGACTGGCGCCCTGACCGCTGAAGTTGTGCCGCTTCATGGTGCCGGCGAAGCCCTTGCCCCGGCTGATGCCGGTGACGTCGACTCGGCTGCCGGCGGGCAGCGACTCGACCGTGATCTCCTGGCCGACCTCGAACCCGTCGACGTCGTCGAGGCGGAGCTCGACGAGCCGCACGCCCGGCTGCACGCCGGCCTTGGCGTAATGGCCGGCGACCGGCTTGGTGAGCTTCTTCGCGTCGCGGCGGCCTTGGGTGACCTGCAGCGCCGTGTAGCCGTCGCGCTCGGTCGTCTTGATCTGGACGACGCGCATGGGTTCGACGCGGAGCACCGTCACCGGCACGACCTTGTCGTCGACCCACTTCTGCGTCATCCCGACCTTCTCGCCGAGAATCACTGTCTGAGCCATTGCGGCTGTTCCTTCTGGTAGTCGGAGCACGCCCCGAAATGCTGATCGAGCCCGCTGGGATCCGGTGGGCTATCCACACAAATGCTCCGCCGTTCCTGCGAACATGCGGAGCACTCGGTCTTGTTGTCGCCGTGCGGTCCCTACCGGTCGGCACCGAAGGCTCGCACGGACATCGATTCCGTCGTGCCCGAAGACCTCCGAACACGGCTTGGGCATGCTATCGGGGCCGCTCAAGGCCCACAACCGGTGCTGGAAGAGTCGGGGAGTTCGGGTGCCGCCGGCGTCCGCCGCCCCTTGCGCCGCCGGCAGTCGTGATGGCAGTGTGTGCGCCTGCCAGGAGGAACGGGCACATGAGCATGGACGGCCACGCCGCGTACGGCGGTGACGTCGGCAAAGTCGAGTTGAAGGGCGTCACCAAGCGGTTCGGCACGATGGTCGCCGTCGACAACATCGATCTCACGGTCCAACCGGGCGAGTTCCTCTCGCTGCTGGGTCCTTCAGGATGCGGTAAGACCACGACACTGCGGATGCTCGCCGGTTTCGAGGAGCCCGACGCCGGCACCATCACGATCAGAGGGCACTCCGTACTGGGCGTCCCGCCCTACAAGCGCGACGTCAACACCGTGTTCCAGAGCTACGCGCTGTTCCCGCACATGGACGTCGCGGAGAACGTGGCCTACGGGTTGCGTCAGCGCCGTGTGCCCAAGTGGGACATCAACGACCGTGTCCGGGACGCGCTCGGCATGGTCAAGATGGGCCATCTCGCCTCACGCAAGCCGCGCCAGCTCTCAGGCGGCCAGCAGCAGCGGGTCGCGCTCGCCCGCGCGCTCGTCAATCGGCCCAGCGTGCTGCTGCTCGACGAGCCGCTCGGGGCACTCGACCGCAAGCTTCGCGAGGAGATGCAGATCGAGCTGAAGCTGCTCCAGACGCAGCTCGGCATCACGTTCATCTTCGTGACCCACGACCAAGAAGAGGCGATGAGCATGAGCGACCGCATCGCAATCATGCTCGACGGCCACATCGAGCAGCTCGCCGACCCCGAGACCGTCTACGAGCGCCCCTCGTCCGCATTCGTCGCCGGCTTCGTCGGCCGCAACAACTTCTGGCGGGGGACCGCCAA
>DASQTR010000580.1:0-6841 GCA_035641795.1 Ilumatobacter sp. | reverse complement strand
CGTTGAGCATTGTGTCTGCTTCGTTCCATCGCCCGCGCCGTCACGACATGGGCGGTGCCGTTCCATCGAGGGCGGATCGAGCACTCGGCTCGATCCGCCGTTGAAGGCGTCAGCCGCAGCTGACCTGCTGGAAGTCGCTGACCGGAGTGCCGTCCGGCGTGATGGTGAGATGGCTCAGGATTCGGATGTTCACACGCGACCCGTCACTCGTTACGCCAGTCGCCTTGATGATGTCGGTCACCGCCAGCACCGGAAAACCGGGACCTTGTTGCGACGACCGGCTGACGAAGTGACCGGTGGCGATCGCGTCGCCCGCCAGATCGCGAGTCGTGAATGACCCAGACAGCGCGAGCACTCGGTGCGCGTCACTAAAGCTACGCCGACTACGCGAGAGGCCGCTAGGCGCCCATATAGCGCTTGACTCCCCGCCGCACAGTCGGCCACACGGTAAGCGAGACCACTACCGCCGCGACGATGATCACGAACCCGATCCACCGCGGCTGCGGCGTTCGCGCTGGCGATGCCTCGTTCGGTTCGTCCACGCTGATTCCCTTGTTCGGCCTGGCGGCACCGTACCGCGTTGCATCCAAAACTGCCGTACTGCACACGTCGATCTGCGCTCGTACTAGCCATTGCATAGACGTGCCGGACCGGGCACTATGCGCTCGGCATGCGTGCGCGTTCCGACGAGATGAGAGCGGTGTGCGCACGGCACGACGCGCCGTACGTAGAGACCTCACTCGATGACGTGGCGGGCGTCGCTCGGAACGTCGGCTTCGATGAAGGGGGCGTGCCGTGACTGAGACCGAAGTTCTGCTCCCCGCCGAAGCGGCCCAGCGTTTGGGCGTAACCACTCGTGTCATCGTGCAGGCGATGTACGAGAAGAAGCTGCCGCGGGTGAAGCTCCAAGATGGCACGCTCGGAGTCCCGGCTGACGCGCTCGACACCTCCAAGTGCCGAACGTCTGAGTGCCGATCTGCCGATCGGCGTTGCATTGACGGGCCGAAACAGCACCATTCGATGGCATGACGGGAGCATCGCAGGCGCAGCCACGCGAGGAGTCGCAGCGGTTCCGGGACCTTTGCCGTCAGACTGGTCGCTTGTTCGACGAGCACGGCGACGGCCGGGACGCGAAACTGTTCGACGAAGCGCCGCACTCCAACTCCGGATGATCGGTGACATCGGCTGGGCCGCGACCACGACGAGGACGCCGCTTGCAGAACCGATCGAGGTCGAAGGTTTCACCGTGACCGAAGCCGTGTCGTCGGTGACCTGGACTGCCGATGGTGATGGTCTGCCGCCCCAGCAGTTCGCCGAGTTCGAGTTGTCCGTGGGACCGTTCCCGGACGCTGCGGATCAACTGGTAATGCCTGCGACCCAGACGTACTCCCATGGCGAAGTGGTGGACTGGGCAGAACCGACCGTGGAGGGCGAGGACGAGCCAGAGCAACCGGCACCGGTACTGGATCTGACGCCTGCTAACGACTCGGACAGCGACCGTTCGGACGACGCGACGGACACGCTTGCCCGCGTGCTCGGCATCGCAGGCGTGGCGCTCGGCGCGGCAGGTCTCGTGTTCGGACTGGCCGCTCGCCGCTCCCGCCCCAACACGACCAGCTAGCGCCGATCTGCGGTACTGCACGCGTCGATCCGGGCTAACGACGGCCGACATTCCGCGGAGGCGGCGATGCAGGTGGCTCGGATCAGCCCCGAATGGCGCCAATCTGCTGCAGGAGTCCCAACAGGTCTCCAACCTCCCAGCGTTCGGCGATGCGCCCGCTCTGAAAGCGATCGATGCTCATGAACTCAGCGGAGAACTTCGCGTTGGTGGCCGGAATGCCATTGAACTCTCCGATATGGGTCCCGGAAAATCTCCAGCGACTGGCAACGCGATCATCGCCCTCGATGACATCGTCGACGTCAATGCGTCCGTCGAATGCACTGTGGAGAATGCTCCACCATGTTCGAAGCCCTTCAACTCCCCTTGGAATCTCAGCCGGTACATGGTGGTCGAGGAAATCGTCAGTGATCAGGTCAGACACATCGTCCGGCCGATTTGCGTTGAACGCCTCGAGGAGCCTTCGGGTCGCGTCAGCCTGGCTTGTCATGGTCCGCCTCCTGCAATAGGCAACCGTTGTCTGGCCGTGAGGCTAGCCGGGAGGCGAACGCGCGATTCCCGGCCACCAGACCGATTGCACAGCCCCGGCGTTCGCGCGAGTCAGACCCACATAACGCGCCCAAGAAGACGAGCGGACTATGCAACCGACCGGTCGAGATGCGCTACTGACGATCTGCGTTCGCAATGGTCGGTGCGCGCCGAGCGACGAGGGGGCAATGTGCGCCGCACGATGCGTTACCGGATCGCGTTGGCTGGCTTTGTCTTGTTGTCGGCGTGCGGGTACCGGAGTTCGGACACGGCGTCATCGATCGCCCCTCATTCTCGACGAACGCGCCGGCCGCCAGAACGTCCAGCGCGTCGTCGCCAACGACGCCTGCATCAACAGCGCCAGGAATGGCCTCGAACGGATTTCCGAAGTTTCCGGCGCACGGTCGCAATGACGGTGGCGGGCTAGGTCGGGTCGGTACTGTTTGTCCGCAGGCTGTCGCTGCGACGGCGCACACACCACCGAGAACGGGGGGTTCCCAATGGAGACGCTCCGGATGAATCGGTGTGAGTCCGTTCGCCTCGTTCCCGACCCTCGTCGCGTCATCACCAAACCGTTCCTGCCGCGCGAGGAGACGTATTCGGATGGCTCCACTCGCATGCAGGTGGTGCTGGACCGCATCATGGGTATGTCGGACAGCGATGTCACCAAGACGCTCGCCGACGCCCGCTCGATGTTCGCTGGCAGACATCGCGATCTCGACGCGGTGTTCGATCGCAGCTTCGGCTTCGTCGCCGAACACCTCGACGGGCCCGGGCGGGGAGGAACTGTCCTGTCGGACGATCGCCGCCATCTCGTCGGCGCCTATTTCACGCACGAGTTCTCGATCGAGGCAGCTGCCCTCGTCAACCCGTCGATCGTCGCCGCGCCCGATCAGTCGGGGTTGGCGGCCGGAGAGCTGCGGTTCGTGATGAGCTTGCGGTCGATCGGCGAGGGGCACACATCATCGATCGAGTTTCGGACCGGCGTCATTCGAGCGGACGCAACGGTGACGCTCGACCGGCCGAGTGACTACGCGGTCACCGGCACACGGAGACCTCACGAACACGACAAGTCGTTCTTCGCCAGCAAGCTCGACGACTTCGGGATGATGAACGAGGTCGAGGCTGCGGTCCTGTCTCGACTTGGAGACCGGTTCACGATCGGCGAGCTCGAGGCGTCGATCCAGACGCTCGAGGACGAGGGGATCGAACGATCGATCTCCGGCGAGACCACGCGGTTGTTGCATTGGCTGGCGTCCTCCAACTATCGCGTGTCGTTCCCGCGCTCGATAGACATCTCCGAACGGGTTCTGTTTCCCGGTAGCCCCACCGAGAGCCACGGGATGGAGGACGCCCGGTTCGTCCGGTTCGTGGGCGACGACGATGTGGTGACGTATTTCGCGACATACACGGCATATGACGGCCACCAGATCCTTCCTCAGCTGCTCGAGACTCCCGACTTCGTCGATTTCCGCGTGACGACACTGAGCGGTCAGGCGGCGCGCAACAAGGGCATCGCGCTCTTCCCGCGTCAGATCGGCGGCAGGTTCGTGGCACTCAGCCGGCAGGACAACGTCAACAACTTCATCATGACCTCGAGCGATGTTCGGGTGTGGCACGACGCAACCGTCATTCAGAAGCCCGAGCTGCCGTGGGAACTGATGCAGCTCGGTAACTGCGGGTCACCGCTCGAGACCGACGCCGGATGGCTCGTGATCACGCACGGTGTCGGCCCGTTGCGGCGCTACTCACTCGGCGCTCTACTGCTCGACTTGGACGATCCGACCTCGGTGATCGGTCATCTCGAGGAACCGTTGCTCAGCCCTGAGGGCGACGAACGGGAGGGGTACGTGCCGAACGTCGTGTACTCGTGTGGCAGCCTCATCCATGCCGACCATCTGGTGCTCCCCTACGGCTACGCGGACGTGGGGACGCGTGTCGCCACAATCCCGGTCGCCGACCTGCTCGCCCGCCTGACCGGGTAGGCCGGCATGGATTTCGGGGCTCCGCCGAACTTGGACTGCAGTCAACGGTGATGCTGCATCGTCGTGATCAACGCCAACGTCGACTCAGCGCCCTGGTTGAGGTTGGGGCCATTCGGCGTGAGCCCGTCGAATCCGCCACCGGTGTGCGGGTCCGACATTGGGATGCCGACGTCGTTGTCGCCGATGAACCATTCGATCGCGAGCTCGACCCCGCTTCGCCACGCGGTGTCGCCGGTCGTCGACTCGGCGCGGGCGCATGCGTCAGCCAGCGCTGCGACCTCGATCGGTTGCTGGTCGAACGCGGGGGCATGATCGCCTCGTCCTGCGCCGGCGACCGGCACCGGCGAGAGATGTCCGCCGACGATCTGACGGTCGAGCAGCCAACGCAGTAGCAACAGCCCGTCGGCGAGCACGTCGGGCCGATCGAGCAACCGGCCAGCGGCGATCAACGCCTCTGGGAGCACCGCGTTGGCGTACGACAGCCGCTCTTCGGGCCACGGCCATGCGCGGTCGGCGGCCACCGGACCGATCGTGAGCACCGCGTCTGCAAGCAGGCGCAAGGCACTCGGGTGCCCGGGTTTCGCAGCGAGCAGCTCGGTAGCTCCGAGCGCGGCGAAGGCCATCGCCCGTCGGTGCGAGGAGCGTTGCCCGACGGCGTGGTCGAAGTACGACATCGCGCTGCGACGCATCCCCTCGTCGCGAGCGAGGTGAGCGGCGCTCCCGAAGGCCCACGTGCTGCGACCCCAGCAATCCTCGACGCCGCGACGGCCGTGCCACCTTCCATCGGCGTCTCGTCGGTTGCGCGTACGTCCCGTGACACCCTGCGATTCCGTGAGAAACCGAAAGCAGATGCGTGCCAGCTCGTTGAGTTCCGGACCGGACGCCGGCTCGCGCACGATCGCGATCAACAGCCGCGCCACGTCATCGGTGCAGTACCCGTGATTGCGTCGCGGGACGGCGAGATCGGCGTGCTCGAAGATCCCGACCGCGTCCGTCATCGTCATCACATGGCGCCAGGCAGCCAGCATCGGCGCCTGTTGTGCAGGCATGAGCGGGGCGGAAGGTGCTCCGTTCACGCCGGTATCGGTCCGTCGACGAGCTGCTCGGCCAGCAGGTGGGCGCCGAGTGCGTCGTACCGCCGCGCCACGGCGGCCCACGACAGTTCCGGCGCGAGTCGGCGCGCTTCGGCGGCCATCGCGTCAGCTCGATCGGCGTCGGTCAGTACCGTGCGGATCGCAGCTGCCAGCGCCGCCGGGTCGCGTTGTGGCACGACGATTCCTGCACCGCTGGAGAGCAACTCGACCGCATGGGGGAACGCCGTTGACACGACTGGGCGGCCGGCGGCGATTGCGTCGACGAGGACCCCAGACGTGACCTGATCGGCGGAGTCGTATGGCAACACGACGAGATCCGCTGATCGGATGAGGTCGGTCAGCGACTCGAGATCCCGATACGAATCGTCGAAGCTCACACTCGGTCCCGAGCCGCTCCGTGCGGCGCGATCGACGAGCATTTCGCGGTAGCTCTCGCCGCCTCCTGCGCGAACCTTGGGGTGCGTCGCACCGGCGACCACGTATGTCGGTGCCGGGTCGAGATCGGCGAGCCCGGCAAACGCATCGATTGCCCATTCGATGCCCTTGCCAGGACCGAGGAGACCCCACGTCAGCAACCGCGGGCGGCGGCGACCGGGGCGGCCGGTGTCGGCGACGGTGGAGGTGGACGCGGGCGGTGTGGCGGCTCCGTGCGGGATGACGATCACCTTGTCGGCATCGACTCCGAATCCGGCGAGCAACCGCTCTCGCGCGGTCTCGGTCATCACCACTACGACGTTCGCGATCGCGCACGCCTGTTCGAGCACCGATCGCTGTGTCGGCGTCGGTTCGCTCACGACTGTGTGCGCGATCAGCACGATCGGCACCATGATCCCGGCCATCAGGGTCAGCACGGATTCGCCGTCGATTCCGTCATAGATCCCGTACTCGTGTTGGACGATCACGACATCGGTGCCGTTCAACACGTCGATGCAGGCAGCTTGACGCGACGGCGATCCGTCGCCGACATGCTCCAGCACCAGTGGATCTTCGAGTCCCGAAGTCGTGCCGCAACGTACGACATCGACAGCGGCTCCGCGCGCAACCAGGCCTGCGCTCAGCGCCGCCGCGAAGGTCGCGATCCCGCACGCGGTAGGCGGAAACGTCGAAAGCATTCCGAACGTTCGAACGGTCGAGTCGTCTTCGCCGCTGGGCGAGGTCGCGTTGATCGAGGTGTACAAGCGGGCGCTCCTGAGATCGGCTCGGTGAAGGCGGCCGGCCTGCGAAGGGCGACAGAGCCGTGACGGCCGTCCAGCCCAAGCAAGGCGCACTCATCCAAGAGGAATTCGGTCACCCTACTGGCGGAGGGATGAGTTCGTGCACGCTCGATCGGGGAGGGCACACGGATCGTGGAGCTGGCGGCGGTCAGGCCGACTAGCGGTCGCCGTCGACCAGAAGATCGGCGCTGAGCGCGAGCGCGGATGCGAGCGCGGCGGCGCGCTCGATCACGATTGCCAAGCGGAGGGCGACATCGGTCGTGCCGGTGAAGGGCGGCTCGCCGAGCGACCGCAGGAGCGCCGTCGGGTCGCTTGCCGGCGCGACCCGGTCGGGACATGGGAGTGGGGCTGGTTCGTACCAGATGTCGGTCGCGGCGCGCGTGGCCGAGGCGCGTCGGCGCT
>DASQTR010000579.1:0-2221 GCA_035641795.1 Ilumatobacter sp. | reverse complement strand
CTCGACGTACATCGTGACGTGGGGATCCGACGTACCTGGCATGCAGGAGGTCGTCGACGAGATGACGGCCGCGCGCCCGGATCTGCCGGTCTCGGACGTCTACATCCTCGGCTGGACAGAGGGTGAGATCACGAGGGCGGTGCTCGAGAAGGCCGCCGAAAATGGCGACATGACGCGGGCCGGCATCGTGGCCGCTGCCAGCGAGGTCGAGGTGGACTTCAACGGCCTCGCTCCGCCTCAGACCTGGGGCGGCGAGCCGAACGACTTCGCCGTCCGAGAGTCGTACATCTACGACGTCACGCTGGAAGCCTTCAATCCGATCCCGCTCGGCGAGGGCGAGGGTTCGACCGGCTGGGAGCTGCTCGAGGGACCGTACGTGAGCGACATCGTGGAGGCGTACGACTTCACCGAGCCCTGCTTCGTGTCGGGCTGACCCGTCACGTTCACCTGGGGGTGGGCGGCTCGACCGCCCACCCCCGGACGACCGATCAGTTCCACAGGAAGGGCGCGCGGTGCTGGAGATCTCGAACGTCGAGGTCGTTTACAACGAGGTGATCCTCGTGCTGCGCGGCCTGTCGCTGGTCGTGCCCGACGGCAAGATCGTCGCCCTACTCGGCGCCAACGGGGCCGGCAAGACAACGACGTTGCGGGCGATCACCGGCCTGCTCGACATCCACGCGGGCGAGATCACCAAGGGCGCGATCACCTTCGACGGCGAGCGTCTCGACCAGATGCAGGCTGCCGCCATCGTGCGGACGGGTATTACCCAAGTGATGGAGGGGCGGCGCACGTTCGCCGATCTGACCGTCGACGAGAATCTGGTGTGCGGCGCATACACCAATCGCGACCGGGCTTCCGTGAACGCCGCGCGCGAGCGGGTGTTCGAGCTCTTCCCAAGGCTCTATGAACGACGCGACCAGGTCGCCGGCTACATGTCGGGTGGCGAGCAGCAGATGCTGGCGATCGGCCGGGCGCTGATGACGACGCCCAAGCTGCTCGTGCTCGACGAGCCGTCACTCGGGCTGGCGCCGAAGCTGATCGAACAGATCCGTGACATCATCGTCGACATCAACAAGCTCGGAACGAGCGTGCTGCTCATCGAGCAGAACGCAATGATGGCGCTCTCGATCGCCAGCTACGGCTACATCATGGAGACCGGCAAGATCGTGATGGACGGTGCCGCCGCCAAGCTGCTCGCAGACGAGGACGTCAAAGAGTTCTACCTCGGCCTGCACGGCGACGAACTCGGACGCTCGTCATTCCGCGATGTCAAGCATTACAAACGCCGCAAGCGGTGGGCATCGTGAACGCGCTGCTCGAAGTCGAAGACGTCACACTTCGTTTCGGTGGTGTCACTGCCATCTCGCGCGTCTCGTTCGAGGTGGAGCCCGGAGAGCTGTTCGCGATCATCGGTCCCAATGGCGCCGGCAAGACGTCGATCTTCAACACCATCAGCCAGGTGTATGAGCCGCAGCAAGGTGACATCCGCTTCCAGGGTCGTTCGTTGATGGGGCTGCGACCTGACAAGGTCGCCGATCTCGGAATCGCCCGCACGTTCCAGAACATCGAGCTGTTCGCACAGATGAACGTCGTCGACAACCTGCTGACCGGACGCCATACACGGATGAACCGCTCATGGTTGGCGGGAGCGCTCTGGTGGGGCGCGGCGCGAAAGGAGGAGCTCGCCAACCGCGAGAAGGTCGAGGAGATCATCGACTTCCTCGAGATCGAGGCGTGGCGGCGGCACCCTGTGTCGCTGCTGCCGTACGGCTTTCAGAAGCGAGTCGAGCTCGGTCGCGCGTTGGCGATGGAGCCCACCCTGCTGTTGCTCGACGAGCCTGTCGCCGGCATGAACCTCGAGGAGACCGCCGACATGGCGCGCTTCATCCTCGATATCCAACGCGAGCTCGGCATCACGATGGTCATGGTCGAACACGACATGGGACTCGTCATGGACATCGCCGACCGCGTGATGGTGCTCGACTTCGGTGAGCAGATCGCACTCGGCAAGCCTGCTGAAGTGCAGGAGAACCCGAACGTGATCGCCGCGTACTTGGGTTCCGAGTTCGCCTAAGAGCACGGACGCAGTCTCAGTCGATCACGCGACGGCCGACCTTGCGCGTGCGCCCGCGCACGATGGCGACGACCTCCTCGGCGCCGTTCGTGATCGTGATGTCCCACACGGCCGAGCGGCCGTTCGACCACACACGATCGGCGGTCG
>DASQTR010000578.1:0-4227 GCA_035641795.1 Ilumatobacter sp. | reverse complement strand
AGCAACCCATCGCGAGATAGATGGTTTCGAGTCCCTCGGGAAAGGGTGGGTAGAGCGGCGTGCCGAGCACGACGTGAGTCGGTGCGATCGACATCAACGTGTCGCGGCCGGGCAATGCCTGGTCGGCGGTGATCATCTCGACTTTCGAACGAAACATAGGTAGAGCGTACGCCGACGCTTGGATTCGTTTGCTGCAGTGCAGACGACGTCCGTCGGAGACATTCCTGCCGCAAAGGGGAGATCCAAACTTTGCGGCAGCCACAACGACTGAGTTCGTCGTTTGCACTGCCGCATAGTCAGGCCGCCGCTGCCGAGAGCGCTATGCGCGTCGTCGCTACGACGTAATCGGCCTCGCTCACGATCTGGCCGTACGTGAACTGATACGGCGCGTAGCCGTCCGCCAGCAGGGCGTTGTAGCGCGCGGCGTCGCTGGCCATCTGGCCACGAGTCCGGTGGAAGCGATAGCCGAGCAGTTCCACCACGACGTTTGTGCCGGCGAATCGGCAGTCGACCCTGACCAGCCTGTCGCCTGCACGGCTCAGCACCTGCTGCACCTCCGGACGAGGAAGTCCGGCCCGTGCCGCGAGCCGCAGGTACTCGCGCTCGAGCCAGCTGTGCCCACCCCTGCTCGCTTCATGTCCGGCCAACACCTCGTGGAGCAGCGGAAGGCCGAACCGCCCCTGTGATCGCAGCGCTTGGACGCGTCGGTGCAGCAGATCCTCGTTGGTCCCGCCGTCTCGTAGCGCGCTGTCGAGGCACGCCGCGAGCTGCTCACCCGGCAACACGCGCGCCAGGTCAAGGAGCGTGCGCACGGGCGAGGTAACCGGCAAGCCATCGACTTTTGCCGTGTCTATGAGGTCAATCCGTTCTGAACGGTGGATTCTTGTGTTCCACCGCACAACGCTCCGCTCCCGAGGCAGCAGCAGATGGAAAGGTCGACGCAACGCGAAGCCGTCGAACCCGTGCAACGCGGCTGCCGTTTGAGCACAGCACCACACCGGGTCGCCGACGTCGAGCAGCACGTCGTTGAGCTCAGTTCGCAGATTGGTCGGAGCGCCGGCGATGCGGAACGCGTTCGGCCCGCTCTGGATTAGGAAGCCGCTCTGGACCCGGCTACGAAGCTGGCGGTCGGACAGGCCCGCGTCGTGGGCCTGCGTGCGTGTGAACGCACCCAGCTGACCTGTCGCAATCGCCGCGATCCGGCGATCTGTCTGGGTCATGTCAGGCATGCAACAGCAGGGGTGTGGCGCTGCACGGTCTCGGCGAGATACTCCGGTGCCGATTCTGCGGTAGGACAAACAACAACCGTCGTAGTGATCGCTGCCTCAAAGTTCATACGGAGACTTTCCGTAAGGGCATACGACGGCAGTCGTTGTAATGACTGCCACAAAATGGCGCGAGCGTTCGACTACTTGAGGAGGAGGGTGTCGATCCTTCTGGCTGTTACTGCCACTCCAAGCAGCGCCATCGCCACCAACACGCCGAGGTGCGGGATGTACGTCCACGACCACTCCCCCAGGTTCAGGCCTCGCGCCACGACCACGCCGTGGTAGAGCGGACTCAGCTGGGCCACCCACGCCCAGTCGCCGTAGCTCGACACCGGATAGAACGTGCCGGAGAAGAGGAACATCGGGAGCATGATCGACGGCACGTACTCGAAGTCCGCGTACGACCGCATGTACGTCACGCCGGCGATGGCGATGGCGCTGAACGAGAACGAGATCAACGCCCCGACGCCGAGCATGGCGATCGCCCACGTCGAGCCCGTCATCCCGAGCACCCACATCGTGGTCAGGAACGCGACCGAGTAGAGGCTGCCCCGGATCGTGGCGTAGAGCATCTCGCCCAACGCCACGTCACCGGACGTGAGCGGCGTCGCCAGCACCGACTCGTAGACCATGTCGTACTTGAGGCGGAAGAAGATGTTGGTCGCCTCGTAGATCGAGCCGTTCATCGCCGACGCCGCGAACAGCGCCGGCGCCACGAAGTCGGCGTACGGGATCATGCGCCCGGCGTACTCGACGTCTCCGATCAGCGCGCCGAAGCCGACGCGAATCGACAGCAGGTAGAACAGGGGCTCGAAGAAGCCCGTGACGAGCACCGTCCAACCGCCGGCGCGGTTGACGACCCACATCCGCTCGAGCATCCGCTGCGGACGGCGCGCCGTCAGCACCTGTGGCGGCAGGATCCGCAAGGGCAGTGCGGCGAGCGTCATGAGTCGCCCAACCGTTTCGCGAACGTGCGACCGGCGATCAGCCAGCCCACGAGAGCGAACAGCGACAGATACGCCACGTGCACGAGCGTCGTCCCCCACTCGAGCCGGCCGTTGACGGAGTCGCGGCAGAGCTCGACGCCGTGCCAGATCGGGGTCAGCTTGGCGATCGTCTGCAACCAGCCGGGGAGCTGCTCGATCGGGTAGAACGCCCCACCGAACAGGAACAGCGGCGTGATCACGAAGCGTTGGATCGTCGGGAAGGAGTTGTCCACCTCGCGTGTCGCGGTCCACGCGGTCAGCGGTGCCGCGAAGGCGACGCCGGTGCAGACTGCGAACAGCACCCCCGGCACCAGCCCCCACGTTCGGGTTTCAGGAAAGAGGCACAGCGCCACCGCCACGCCGGTGGCCGTGATCATCGCCTTGGTCGTCTGCCACATCGCGATACCGCTCATGATCTGAGCGGGAGTGAGCGGCGTCGCCGCCGCGGCGTGGTAGGTGCGGCCCCATTTGAAGCCGAGGAACACAGGCCACGTGGACTCGCTCGACGACACCATCATCGCCGACGTGGCGAGCAACGCCGGCGCCAGGAACTCGAAGTACGACAGCCCGCCCAGCATCTCGTCGGAGTTCGATCCGCTGTCCACCAGCGCGCCGACGCCGAGGCCCATCCCGAGCAGGTAGAGGAAGGGCTGCACGAAGGCGCCCATCACGTTCGAGCGCCAGATCGCGCGGTACCGGACGAGCTGGCCCTCCCACACCCGTAGCGGGGCCGGCGTCGTGAACGTGCGTGCCATGGCCCGGACCTCAGTCGACCAGCGACCGGCCGGTGAGGCTGAGGAACACGTCCTCGAGCGAGCTGCGGCGCACGAGTGCCGACTCGGGCTGGGCGCCGCGCGCGTGGACCTCGACCAGCGCCGCCTCGCCGTCGTGGGTGTAGATCAACACACGGTCGGGGAGCACCTCGAAGCGTTCGCCGATGTCGACGACCTTGGCGGCCCACGTCTCGTTGGTCCCCGCGGGGTAGCGCAGCTCGAGCACCTCACGCGTCGAGTACTGCTCGATCAAGGTCCGCGGCGAACCCTCGGCGACGATCTTGCCGCCGTCCATCACGACCAGTCGATCGCAGAGCTGCTCGGCCTCGTCCATGTAGTGGGTGGTGAGCACGAGCGTGACGCCCTGCTGTTTGAGCCGGTAGAGCCGATCCCACAAGACGTGCCGGGCTTGCGGATCGAGCCCGGTCGTCGGCTCGTCGAGCAACAGCAGCTGCGGGTCGTTGACCAACGAGCGGGCGATCGACACCCGCCGCTTCATCCCACCTGAGAGCGGCTCGATCTTGCTCTTGGCTCGGTCGCTCAGCTGCACGAACTCGAGCAGCTCTTCGGCGCGGCGGCGGCATTCGGCACGCGGCAGATCGAAGTAGCGGCCGTACAACACGAGGTTGTCGATCACCGAGAGCTGCTCGTCGAGCTGGTCCTGCTGGGGGACGACGCCGATGCGCGCCCTGATCCGCTTGCCATCGCGGGCCGGGTCCATCCCGAAGATCCGGAGCTCGCCCTCGGTCACCGGCGACACGCACCCGATCATCCGCATCGTCGACGACTTGCCGGCGCCGTTGGGTCCGAGGAACCCGAACGACTCGCCACGGTGTACGTGGACGTCGATCCCGTCGACGGCGGTGAAGTCACCGAACCGCTTGACGAGGCTGCGCGCCGAGATCAACGCCTCGTCGGTGTGCGCCGGCAGGCCGGAAAGCGTCTCGCTCTCTTGCATCGGCGCGTGTCCTCCGTCGTCCGGTGTCCGATCAACAGCCCCAGGCGACGCTACCGGGCACATGTCGTCGGAACCCCGTGGCTTTCGAGCGCCTGGCTCCGTGTCACCCATCGTTTGCGGTGTCAGCCACGATGGGGGGATGGACGACGCCCAGCTCATCGCCCGCCTGGAGCGGGTGGCTGCGGAGAACGCGGTCGCCTTCGGCTTGGCGCTCTCGGCGGGCGACCGCAGTTGGGGCACGG
>DASQTR010000577.1:0-5253 GCA_035641795.1 Ilumatobacter sp. | reverse complement strand
TGCACCTTCGTGCACAGCGACGCTCGAAAGACGTTCGCGATCGACGTGGTCCTCGTCTTGGTCGCGTTCGGCGCTTTGGCTTACTTGGCCCGTCGGGATACACGACAACGTGACTCTTCGATGACACCGTCGCCAGCCCCGGTAGGTGGCGGATAGCGCCGAATGCTCCGAGCTCGGCGCGCAACGACCGTTCTGAGCACCGAACGCCGCTAGCGCGTCACCGGCAGCTATGAGCGGCAAAATCGCCCGCTACTGCTGGTAGTGCTCCACCGTGTCTGCGGAGCGCGCTTGCGCCTCGTCGGGCTCGAGCCCCGCCGATCGCCGGGCGCGACGCTGGCGGAGCAGGTCCCAGCACTGGTCGAGCGCCACCTCGAGGTCGGCGAGGCGCTGGGCCGACGAATCGTCGAGCGGCGAGTCGGCATGCTGGTTGCGAAGCTGGTGCTCCTCGTCGACGAGATCGTGGATGCGGGTCAGAACTTGCTCGTCGTCCATCGCCACATGTGATCACTGACGCCGGCCCGACGCAAGCCGTCGTGAGACCGAGGCCAGCCGGGCCGTGCGCCGATCCCATCCGCGGCTGGACTCGGTGAGCCACGCCACGACGGTCGCCAACGGTTCGGGTGTCGCCGTGTACCTGACCTCGCGGCCGCGCCGCTGCGGCTCGGCGAGACCCGCTTCGACGAGCGCCTGGAGATGCTTGACGACTGCCTGCCGGGTGAGCGTCGTGTGCTGCGCCAGCCGGGTGGCCGTGTCGGGCCCGTCGCGCAGCAGGCGATCGAACAGCGCGCGACGCGTGGGATCAGACAACGCCGCGAACAGCTCGTCCAGCGCGCTCACCGCACCATCGCGACGGCCACCGTGCACGCCCACAGCAGCAGCGCGCACAGATCCCACCGGAAACCACAGGCATCGGCTTCAGCGCGGGCGCCGGCGGTCAGCGTCTCGGTGATCGTCAGCACGCTGGCGCCCTCTTGGTCGCTGGAGATCTCGAGGCTCACCACTGACACGGGTGCCTCGTCGGCGCGCCACTCGAACGTCCAGCCGCGCCCCTCCTCGACGGCACGAACGAGGACTTCGCGGCTGACGCCGTCGTCGACGATCACGCCCGTGCCTCCAGGCCGCAGATCGACGTCGACGCGCTCTCCGAGCCAGGCCTCGAGCGTCTCCCGATCGGTGATCGCGCCCCACAGGGCGTCGGGTGAGATGTCCAGCTCGACGTGGCGTGTGACGGTTTCCATGGCGGCATCGTAGCCGCAACTGCATGGTTGCACATCGCAGGATGAGTGGGTTAACCTGCAACTCGAACGTTGCACATCAAACACGTGCACATCGAGACATGCACATCGAACACATGCACATCGAACACATGGAGGTGACCATGCTCGTCCCAACCGTCATCGAGTCCACCAACCGCGGCGAACGCGCCTACGACATCTACTCACGCCTATTGGCCAACCGGATCGTCTTCCTCGGCACGGCGATCGACGACCAGGTGTCGAATCTCGTCATCGCGCAACTGCTGCACCTCGAGTCCGAGTCGACCGAGCGCGACGTTGCGATGTACATCAACTCGCCCGGTGGCGACATGACGGGCCTGTTCGCGATCCACGACACGATGCAGTACATCGCGCCCGATGTGGCGACGATCTGCGTCGGGCAGGCGGCCTCGGCGGCGGCTGTCCTCCTCGCGGCCGGCGCCAAGGGGAAGCGCTACGTGCTGCCGAACGCGCGAGTGCTCGTGCATCAGCCGCACGGTGGCGCGCAAGGCCAGAGCGTCGACATGGAGATCGCCGTAGCCGAGATGGTCGAGATGCGACGCCGGATGGTCGACATCCTCGTGGAGGCGACCAGCCAGACGGCTCAGCGGATAGCGGCCGACATGGACCGCGACTTCATCCTCCGCGGCGACCGCGCCGTGGAATACGGACTCGTCGACTCCGTCATCGAACGCCGCCAACTGGTCGACCCCATGGTCGCCGCTGCAGCGGCTGCGTGACGAACGCGTCAGCGGTCGTGGTCGCCCTGTCGATAGACCGCGGTCAGCTCGTCCAGCCGTTGCTTGACGTCGGCAGCGATCGGCGTCTCGGCGGCGGCAGCCGACGCCGCCAGTTGGTCGGGCCGGCTGGCACCGACGATCGGTGACGTGATTGCCGGGTTCGACAGCACCCACTGCACGGCGAGCGTCGTCAACGGCACACCCGCCTGCTCGGCGACCGCGCGCAGCTCGTCGATGGTGGCGAACATCTGGTCCTGCCAGTACCGCTCGCGGTACATCTCCTGCGCCCGCCCGAGCGTGAATCGCGTGCCCTCCGTCGGCGCCCCGGCGCGGTGCTTGCCGGTGAGCAGCCCTCCGGCGAGCGGATTGTACGGGATGACCGCGATCTGCTCCTCGACGCAGAGCGGGAACAGCTCCCGCTCGTTCTCGCGGAAGAGCAGGTTGTACCGCGGCTGAACGCTCTCGAAGCGGGCGATGCCGTGCAGCTCGCTGCGGCCGATCGCCCGCGCCAGCTGGTAGGCCATCGTGTTGGAGCAACCGATGTAGCGCACCTTGCCGGTCCGAACGAGGTCGTCCATCGCCCCCAGCGTCTCGTCGATCGGCGTGGCGCGGTCGAAGAAGTGGATCTGGTAGAGGTCGACGTAGTCGGTGCGCAGCCGTCGTAGCGAGGCGTCGATCGCGCGCATCACGTTCTTGCGGCTGTTTCCTTGATCCCAGGAATGCGGCCCGCTGCGTCCGTAGCACTTCGTGGCGAGCACGACGTCCTCGCGTTGTCGCTCGCCGCGTTGCATCCATTCGCCGACCAGCTCCTCGGTGCGGCCAACGAGCTCGACCGGGCCACCGAGCGGGTACACGTCGGCGGTGTCGAAGAAGGTGACGCCTGCGTCGTAGGCGGCGTCCATGATCGCGAACGACGTCTCATCGTCGCATTGGAAGCCGAACGTCATCGTCCCGAGACACAAGCGGGAGACCTTCAGTCCGGTGCCGCCGAGGCGAACGTGATCCATGCCGCACCGTATCCCGACTGGTACACCTTCCCGGATGGCGATCGCCTTGGCGTTCATGTCTGCCGTGCTGTACGGCGTGTCCGACTACGTCGGTGGGCGCGCGAGCCGCCGGTCGCCGGCGACCGCTGTCGCGCTCGTCGCCGAGGTCACGGTTTTCGCGCTCTGCATCGTCATCATCCCGCTGATCGAGTCGGATGGCCCAACCTCACGTGCGATCTGGTGGGGCTTGGCCGCCGGCATCACCAGCAGCATCGGCGTGGTCGGCCTCTACTACGCGCTGGCGAAAGGCAACATGACCGTGGTCGCCCCCGTGACCGGCCTCGTGGCGGCGATCGTCCCCGTCGCCGTGGGCATCGCGACCGGCGACCGCCCGTCCCCGCTTGCCGTCGCCGGCATCGTGGCCGCGGTCGTCGCCGTGGCGCTGATCGGCGGCATCGCACGGATGCTGTCCGGTGAGAGCGGCGGCCCGGGAGTCGATGCCGGCATCGTCGCCATCGCGCTCGGCGTCGGCCTCTCGTTCGGGCTGTTGTTCGTGTCACTCGATCGGTCAGGCGACGACACCGGCCAGTGGCCGTTGCTGTTCGCCCGCTTCACATCGCTGCCGATACTCGTGCTCGCGGCGCTGGTGCAGTTCCGCGGCAATCGACCACCGGTCGGACGCCAGCTGGTACTGCCGGCGGCGGCGGTTGGCATCCTCATCGCCTGCTCGAACGCGAGCTACCTGATATCCACCCGCGAGGGTCTGCTGTCGGTCGTCGCCGTCGTCGTGGCCATGTACCCGGCCAGCACGATCGTGCTGGCGTCGGTGATCGACGGCGAGCGCGCCACGCACTCACAAGTGGCGGGCATGGCGCTCGCCGCTGCCGCTCTCGTGATGATCACGACCGGAAGCTAGCGCGGCGGATCGCGTCGGCGACCTCCGCCGCGCCTGCTTCACCGAACAGCACCGAGTAGTGGTTGGTGCCTTGAACGAAGTGCCAGTCGTGCTGTGGGTACTCGGCGACGAACCGGTCGTCGACGAACGGCGGCGGGACGGCCATGATGCCGGTTTCGGCGCGGATCACCGCCAGCCGATCAGCATGGCGCTCGAACAGGCCCCGGATCTCCGGATCGGTGAGCAAATCGCGTCCGTCCGTGCGCACAGCCTCCTCGCTGACGTTGCTGCGGAAGCCACCCTGGCACGGGACAAGGTCGGACAAGACGTAGCGTTCCATCTCCGGCGTGAGCCCCTCGGCGAAGGCAGGGTGTGCACTCCACATAGCGTGGTACGTGACGCGGTCGGGCCACACCTTGCGCAACCTCGCGATCGCAGGGCCGAGAAGCTCGTCGAGCGATTCGTCGGCGGTCTTGCCGGGTTCGACGGGGAGCGGCGGCCCACCATCCACGAGCACGAGCCGCGCGACTGCGTCGGGGTGGCGCTCAGCGCACATCAGCGCCACGTGGGCCCCCATCGAATGACCCACGATCACCGCCGGCGCGGCACCGAGGCGGGCGATCACAGCAGCCACGTCGTCGGCGTGCGACCGGATACCGAACGGCGGTGGGGCAACGCTGCTCGCTCCCCGCCCGCGCAGGTCGACGGCGACCAGTGCGAGCTGGCCCTCGAGGTGATCGGCGACCATGGTGAAGCTCCACGCGTTGGCGGTGATGCCGTGCACGGCGACCACTACGGGCGCGCCGACGGGCCCGCGCCAGCGCACGCAGCCGAGCTCGGTGTCGCCGACAGGAACCCGCAGCGTGTCTGGTGCCGGCGCCACCCGCGGGACGATAGCCACTGGCGCGCTCGAGGCACCGGTCCCACTCTTTGCGGTCAGGACCCCTCAAAAAGTGGCCGCAAGTGATACGAATCGGTCAGGCTTGACGAAAGCCAACCGGAACAGCGCCCCGACCACCTGTCGCCGAGACGGCACCTTCCGTAACGTGATCCACATGGCAAGGCGGGCAGCGGACGTTGGCATGAAGAGGCGCGCGTGAAGAGCCGTGCGTGGCGTGTGTGGGCAATCACCGTGGCCGCCGTAACGGCCTTCTCGTACGGATTGGCGAGCACGGTCGTGCACGCAGACGAGCCGGCGGCCCCCGACATCACGGTGGCGACGGGCAAGGTCGACGGCGCCAGCGCAATCAATCCGGCGAGAGCCGGACACCACAGCAATCGCCTGGCGCTCATCGCATCGCGATCTTCACGTATTCGCGCGTCGCGGCGCCCTCGTAGATCTGCTTCGGGCGCGCGATCTTCGTGTCGGGATCGAG
>DASQTR010000576.1:0-2207 GCA_035641795.1 Ilumatobacter sp. | reverse complement strand
GCGGCAACGGCCCGTCGAGCAGCTCGAGCATGCGCTTGTCCTCGGCGCCGATGGCCCGGTCGAGGCGGATGACGTCCTCCGCCGGCACGCAGAAGTCGTCGTTGCGCCAGACCACGAACGTGAAGTAGCAGTGGACGTCGTCGACCGGGGCGGCGAGCAGCAGCAAGATGTGCTCGAGCCCGGTCTCGTAGTGGATGGTGCTGCGTACGGAGAACGGAAGCGTGAAGCCGGTGCTCATGTGGCGGTGGAGCTTCTTGGCGGTCTGGCCGGAGAGCGCCCGGGCGCTGTCGGGGTTGTCGACGTCGACGTCGTACTGGTATCCGGTCCAGCCGTCGTCGAGTTGCTCGATCTCGTAGCGCGGCACGGTCGGGTCGAGACTCGTGCCGAACGTGCCGGTGTGGACGTACGGGAAGTGCGTGTAGTCCATGAAGTTGTCGGTCAGGCGCGTCGGCGATGCGTTCCAGTGCTCGACCGGGTTGTTGATCCGTCGGAACTCCGGCCGCGCGTCGTGGGAGATGCACGGGATGTCGGCCTCCGGCGTGTCGAGACACACCCACACCAGGCCGTAGCGCTCGGCGGCGTGGTACGGCTTGAGGTTGCCGGTGGGCGGCACCGGCACGCCCGGCAGCGCCGAAGGCACCCTGACGAGCGACCCGCCCGAACCGAACTGCCAGCCGTGGTAGGCGCACTGCAGCACGCCCTCCTTCATGCACCCCAGCGTGAGCGGCGCTTCGCGGTGGGGGCAGCGGTCGGGGGCGGCGACGACAGCGCCGTCGGGACCGCGATACATGACCAGATCGCGCCCGAGCAGACGCCGCGAGAGCGGGCCGCCGCCGAGGTCGCTGGAGCGGGCGAGGGCGTGCCAGTGGTGGGTGAGCACGGAATTGTCGGCGAACACGGCCATACGGGAATCGTAGACGTGCCCCCGCTTGGTCAGACCATCGGACCATCCTGCTAACGTCGCCGCCGTGAGCTATCCGAACACGTTGATCTTCGTCGATTTCCCATCGACCGACCCCGAGGCCTCCGCCCGCTTCTACCACGAGGTGTTCGGCTGGGAGGTCGAGCCCCGCCCGGCCGGCGTGTTCCACCGCATCGTGCCCGGCAACAACTTCCTGGTCGACGGCGAGCCCGGACCCACGGGCAACCTGCACATGGGCATCTTCAACGTCGCCAACGCCAGGCCGCATCCCGATCCGGACGGCGCCGACCCGCGCGACGTCTCGCACGCGGGCCACACGGTTCGCGTCTGGATCCTCGTCAGCGACGACGAGGATGCCGACGTGATCACGGACCGCGCCGTCGAGCGCGGCGCCCAGGAGCTCTGGCGCCACCACTACTGGAAAGAGTTCAACGGGTTCAGCAACGCCATCAAGGACCCGTGGGGCAACACGCTCGTGCTGTGGACCAAGGGCGGCGACAACCCGCAGATCCCCGAGGGGTGGACCGGTGAGTGAGCAGGTGTACGACGTCCATCCGCCGACTCCGCGCTGGACGCACATCGCGCTGCGCGTCAAGGACATCGACGCCTCGATCAAGTGGTACAGCGAGTTCACGCCGCTCGAGCTGCTCGACCGGCGATCCGACGCCTTCGGGTACGGCGCATGGCTCGGCCAGTCCGACTCGCCGGACAAGCCGTTCGTCCTCGTGCTCGCACAGTTCTTTCCAGAGACGGACCCGTTCAAGGGCGCGCCGCAGGAGGTGCTGGCACCATTCGCACACCTCGGGATCGAGCTGACGAGCCCCGACGCGATCGACGAGATCGCCGCCAGGGCGGCCGACGCCGGATGCCTCGGCATGGGCGCAACCCAGATGCCGCCTCCGATCGGGTACATCTGCATGCTGCGCGACCCCGACGGCAACATGGTCGAGTTCTCCTACGACCAAGGCGTCTACGCCAAAGCCAAGGAAGTCTGGGGCTCCTGACCCGGGTGTCCGACACCGTCAGGTGTCTGACACGAAGCCAGACACCTGGGTGTTCACCACATCGGGTACTTGGCCTTGTCCGGCAGCCCTGATCGGATGGTGATCGCCTCGCCGGCGGCTTGCGCCGCGGCGTAGAGCGCCGACTCGTCGATCGTCGTCATCCGGCCGGCGTCGACGACCTGGCGGCCGTCGACCCACACGCTGTGCACGCTGCGTCCGTCGGCCGACCAGACGAGCTGGTTGATCACATTCAGCAGCGGCCTCCATTCGGGTCGGTCGGT
>DASQTR010000575.1:0-2277 GCA_035641795.1 Ilumatobacter sp. | reverse complement strand
GACGCCGCAGACCCTCCACGCACTGCTCGACTATGAGATTCCCGGTTTCGGCGAGCTGATGCGTTCGTACGGGCGATCGAAGACCCCGATGGCGGATCTGAGTCGGTCGTTGGCGGGAGTTCTTGGCTCGACGCTGGTGATCGCCGTCCCGGGCTCGAAGTCTGGCGCAACCGAATCCCTTGCCGCACTAGAGCCGCTGCTCGACCATGCGCTTGAGACGCTGCATGGCCACACGCAGCACGCCGCTGGGGAGGCGCCGGAGCAGGGCTGATGGTCGAACAGGTCCCGCTCTACCCGCTCGCGCCGCTGCTGTTCTGGGCGGCCGCAGTCGTATTCGTCCTGCTCATGGCCCGTCACCTGCGAGTGTGGGCGTTCGCTCAGCCCGCGCCAGTGGGCGACGAGCCGGGCCGCTTGGGCTCCCTGTTCAAATACGCAATCGTGCAGGTGCGGATGTTCCGCGACCTGGACGCGGGGCTCATGCACGCCACGATCTTCTGGGGCTTTGTGATCCTGACTGTCGGCACGGCCGACCGGGTGACGTTCGGCCTCGTGCACGCCATCGGCAGCTGGCCGCTCGACGGTTGGCTGTGGCGGCTGCTCATCCTCGGCCAGAACCTGTTCGTGCTCGGCGTCCTGGTGATGGTCGGGTACGCGTTGTTCCGCCGGCTGGTGTGGCGCTATCCGCGGCGGACGACGCTCTCGCGCGACGGGGTGACGATCCTGCTGCTGATTGGCGGCGTCGTGGCGACCGAGTGGTTTGCCGAAGCCTTCCGCATCGCCGCGTACACCGATCCGGACGCGGGCTGGGCGGTCGTGGCGCTGCCGCTCTCGTATGCCCTCTCCGCGGTGCTGCCGCAGGGCCTGCTCGAGGCGGGATACGGGGTCTTCTTCTGGGCGAATGTCGCCCTCGTCTCGTTCTTCCTGGTGTACCTGCCGCGATCGAAGCACCTGCACATCGTCACGGCATTCTTCAATGCCGCGCTGCGCAAGATGCGGCCGCGCGGCGAGCTGCCGGCGATGGACCTCGAGGCGCCCGACGCGAAGTTCGGCATCAAGACGATCGAGGACATGAACTGGAAGGACCTCCTCGACGGCTTCACGTGCACGGAGTGCGGACGCTGCCAGGAGGCGTGCCCGGCGTGGGCGACAGGGAAGCCACTCAATCCCAAGACACTCATCATGGGCGTGCGCGAGATGGCCGTCGAAGCGGAAGCCGGTGTGCCGCTAATCCCGTGGATACGCGCGTCGGCGCCGCCGGTTTCGAAGGATTCGCCGTCACCCCACGGCCTCGCTCAACCGGTGGTCGACACGGCCATTCCCTACGACGCCGTATGGGACTGCCTGACGTGTGGGGCGTGTGTGGAGGCGTGTCCGGTAATGATCGAGCACGTCGACAAGATCGTCGGGCTGCGGCGCAACCTGGTGCTCGAGGAGTCGCGCTTTCCCGAAGAGCTGACTGCCTCGTTCACCAACCTCGAGCGTTACTCGAACATCTGGGGCCAGCCCCAGGCCAACCGACTCGACTGGGCCAAGGGGCTGCCGTTCGAGGTTCCGACCGCCGCGCAGGTGGTCGAGGAGGGAGGCGCGGACGCCGTCGCGGACCTCGAGTGCCTGTATTGGGTTGGCTGCGCGGCCTCATTCGACGATCGCAACCGGCGGGTCGCCCGAGCGGTGGTGACGTGCCTCAATGCAGCCGGCGTCAAGTACGCGGTGCTCGGCCAGGAAGAGTCGTGCACGGGCGACCCGGCGCGACGGATGGGCAACGAGTACGTCTTCCAGATGCTCGCCGTGGGCAATGTCGAAACGCTCAACCGCTACAAGCCAAAAACCATCATCACCGCCTGCCCGCACTGCTTCAACACGCTCGGCAACGAGTACGGGCAGCTCGGTGGCCACTACGAGGTGGTGCACCACTCGCAGTTCCTGTCGAAGCTCGTCGGGGACGGCCGACTGCGCGTCGACACGCGGCGCGAGCAGGCGATAACCGTCCACGACTCGTGCTATCTGGCGCGCTACAACGGCGTCATCGGCGAGACGCGCGAAGTGCTCGCGGCTGTGCCCGGCATCGAGCTGCGCGAGATGGACGCAAACGGCCGCCAGACGTTCTGCTGCGGTGCCGGCGGTGGGCGAATGTGGATGGAAGAGAAACGGGGAACGCGCATCAATGCCGAACGAACGCGCCAGGCGCTCGCTACGGACGCCGAGACGGTCGCCACGGCCTGCCCCTTCTGCCTGGTGATGATGCGCGACGGCGTCGCCGACGCCGGCGCGCGCGGT
>DASQTR010000574.1:0-6478 GCA_035641795.1 Ilumatobacter sp. | reverse complement strand
CTGACGTGTCGGGGACACGTGTCCGGTTCCCGCGCGGCTTATGCCGTCAGATCGTTCAGGCCAGCGCCCCGGCGGTGTACACACAGCACGCCCGTAATCCGGAGCACAACGTGCAGGTCGGGGGTGATGCCACCGTGTTCGCGCCCAACTACGGCTCGCCGTTTGCGCACGACCTCGACAACGGGCGGCGGTACGCGACGATCGCCGATTTCGAGAACTTCGTAAAGCTCGCTTACATGTCGCCGTACCTGCATCACTCGGGCGGCACCGTGTGCGAACCGGTCGACGTACCGGTGCACAAGCGGCACCTCGACATGGTGTACGCCCACCTGCGGTACAGCGACAAACCGTTCATGGGTTCGGTGACGCTGGGTGAGCGCGCCGCCGACTCGGTGGAGATGGCCAGGATCGGGTTCGGCGGTGACCTGCAGGACCGCACCGTGATGACGAGTCTGATCAACGCCTCGTCGCCGCTCGTGTGGGACGCGACGATGCTCGCCTCCGCCGAGGTCTACGCAGCCGCCAACCAGGCGACGATCATCACTCCGTTCATCCTCGCCGGGGCGATGGCGCCGACGACCTCGGCCGGTGTCGCCGCGCAGACACTGGCCGAGTCGTTGGCGGGCATGGCGTTCACGCAGCTCGTGCGCCCGGGTGCGCCCGTGATCTTCGGGTCGTTCGCGAGCTCGATGTCGATGCAGACCGGCGCCCCCACGTTCGGCACGCCCGAGCCGGCGATCGTGCTGTACACGGTGGCGGCGCTGGCGCGGCGACTCGGTGTGCCGTTCCGTTCGGGCGGCTCGCTCTGCGCGTCGAAACTTCCCGACGCCCAGGCCGCCTACGAATCGGCGGCGACATTGCAGCCGACCATCCTCGGCGGGGTCAACTTCGTGTTGCACGCGGCGGGCTGGTTGGAAGGCGGGCTGGCGATCGGGTACGAGAAGTTCGTGCTCGACTGCGACCAGCTCGGCATGATGGCGACGTTCGTCAAGGGGCTCGACCTGTCCGAGAACGGCCAGGCACTCGACGCCATCCGCGAGAACCAGCCCGGCACCCACTTCCTCGGGACGGCGCACACACTGGCCAACTTCGAGTCTGCGTTCTATCGCTCTTCCACGGCCGACAACTCCTCGTTCGAGCAGTGGTCCGAGGAAGGATCGCTCGACGCCGCCCAACGCGCCAACAAGGTCTGGAAGGAGCAGCTGGCGGCGTACGAGCCGCCGCCGCTCGACGAGGCGATCGACGAGGAGCTCCGCCACTTCGTCGCCCAACGCAAGGCCGTGCTCCCGGACAGCTTCGCGTGATGCGCCTGATTTTGCGGCAGGGATCACGACGCACGTCGTCGCCGTTCCTGCCACAGAAACGAGACAGTGACTCTGCGGCAGCGATCGCGACGACAGTTGTCGTTGTGACTGCCACAGAATTCGATGGGTCCGTCGCAAGGTGCGTTCCGTGACGAAGCTCTGGCCGTTCGGGTCGAGGCGCGAGTCCGAATCGTCGCCCGCGATGCGCGAGTTGGCGCGCACGGTGCACTTCGAGGTCGTGCCGATGAAGTCGATCGAAGACGCGATCGAAGCGCTGCCGCCGACCGCCGATGTGTCGGTGACGTGCTCGCCGGTGAAGGGCATCGCCGCCACACAGGAGATAATCGAGCGGCTGCGGGCACTCGGACACAGGCCGACCGCGCACATCGCCGCCCGCCTGGTCGAGAGCCCGGTGCACGCGAAGCAGATCGCGACGTGGCTACGTGAGCAGCAACTATCGGAGCTGTTCGTGATCGCCGGCGACGCCACGGAGCCGGCCGGCCCGTACGACGGAGCACTGGCGTTCATGCGCGATCTGCTCGACGCAGACCCCGGTGTCGCCCGCGTCGGCTTCGCCGGGTATCCAGACGGTCACGCCTTCATCGATGCCGCTGAGCTGGTCGCCCAGCTTTACGCCAAGCAATCGCTGCTCGTCGACGCGGGGATCGACGGTTGGATCTCGACCCAGATGTGCTTCGACGCCGACCGCATCCGCGAGTGGCTGACCCGACAGCGCGCCGACGGCCTCACGCTGCCGATCCGCCTCGGCATCCCGGGAGTGGTCGACCGTACGCGGCTGATGACCATGGGGGCCCGGCTCGGCGTCGGCACGTCGCTGCGGTACTTGTCGAAGAACCGCTCGACGGTGATGAAGCTGATGGCGCCGGGCGGCTACGACCCGACCGAGCTCGTCATCGCCTTCGCTCCTGACGCGGAAGAGCTCGGTATCGAGGCGTTGCACTGCTTCACCTTCAACGCCGTCGCCGACACGCGCAAATGGCAGGAGGCGATCATCGCCGCCTGACACGCGACGATGAGCGGCCACGGGCTCTGGCCCATGACCGCTCACGCCGGGGGAGGCGAGCGTCAGGCGGGGAGGCGCTTCGCCAGGGCGGGGACGACGATCCCGGCCGCCACGACATGTGTGAGCATCAGCACCAGCTTCGAGCCGGTCGTTGCGTCGGCGATCACGTCGGGGACGAGCGACACCACGGTGAGCACGGCGGTGCTGACCACGAACGCGTGGCGCGGGCGGCGGGCCCACTTGTTGAACGACACGGCCATGACCGCGCCGATCACGGCGCCCATCATCGTCAGCTGGGCGAAGCCGAGCAGCGGGATCTGCTCGCCGTCGATGGCGAGCGGGACGTCGGCGGCGCGGGCGACGGCAGCGATGACGGTGGTGGCGACGGCGGCGGCTGCGCCGTAAACCAGGCCGGCGACCCAAAGTGCACGCGCACGCGTGGTGCGGGCGGGCGCCTTGGTGGTGTTCGTGTTGGTGTTGATGGTGCTGGTGTTGATGGTGCTGGTGCTGGTTGCGAAGGTGGTGGACATGGCGATTCCTCTCCGGTGAAGGCAACCCGGTGCTGCCTCTTGCCATCTCCACGAACGGCAGCTGCCGAATACGACAGGTCGCCCAAGAAATTTCCGGGAAGCCTCGGGGAAGGCCGGCCGGGCATCGTGCGTGCCCGTTCGGCCCTTCCGGCGCACGACGCGCCTTCTTACGCTCGCTCGGGTCGACAAGGAAGGTGCAGCAGCCAATGAGTGAGATCGAAATCGAACGTGAGGGCGTATCCCGGAGGAGCGTGCTGCTCGGACTCGGCGCCGCCGCCGGCGCGGCTGCGGCTGTCACCGCCTTCCCGGCGCAGGTGAGCGCGGGAGCGAGCGCGCTGCCCTCCTGGTCGCCGGCGGTGCCGCAGGATCTGGGAACCGCAATACCAGGGCTGACGTACATCGGCATCGACGCCCAGCAGTTCTTTCCGTCGGAGCCGGGGGACCGCGTCGGAGGTGACATCGACCTCACCGGTACCAAAGGACTGAACGGCCAGCGGATCTGGGCGGGGCTGTCCCTGCCTGCCGGCTCCACGGTCCATCAGATGAACGTCGGCTACATCGGCCAGCCGATCGCAGAAATCAGCAAGCGACTGATCACACAGCCCAACCCGGCGCAGATCCCCGACCAGGTTTTCCAGCAGACGTTGCCGCCGGCCGGCGTCGGGCCGTTCTCGGCGACCTTGAACTTGTCCACTCCCGTCGTGATCGAGCGCGAATCCACGTACACCGTGAGCTTCTTCATCCCCAGCATGGGCGGCGCCGGCGTGTTCGGCTGCAGCATCGGTTACCTTCCGCCGACGCAGAGCTTCATGCCGTTCACCGGTGCGGATCCCCGCGTGCTCGACACACGTGAGCCTGGCCCGCTCACCGGCAAGCTCGGCCCTGCCGAGGAGCGGGTCGTCGCTCTGGGATTCCCCGGTGCCCGCACCGCCATCGTCAACCTCACCATCACCGAAACTGTCGGAGGGGGCTTCGTCGCCGTGTTCCCGGCCGGCATCCCGTGGCCCGGGAACTCGTCGATCAACTGGAGCGCGAGCAACCAGAACATCGCGAACGGTGTGATCACCGCACTCGATGCCAATGCAAGCATCAAGATCCGTGGCGGCGTCAACCCGACTCACGTCGTCATCGACCTGATCGGCTTCATGATCTGAACTGTGCGATCACCTGCTCCCCGAAGCGAGCTGCGGGCTCGGCATCGAGTGGGTGCCCGAAGTCGAGCACGATGTGGTCGATGCCGAGTTCGACCAGCTGTCGCACGCGGTCGTGCCACTGCTCTGACGTCGCATCCGAATCGGGCAGATCGCCGGCGACGGTTACGCAGCTCGCGATCGAAGCCGGATCCCTGCCCGCGGCCTCGGCGGCGGCATCGACGATCGTCCGTTTGCGCTTCCAGTCGTCCTCGCCCGGAAAGAAGATGTTCCACATGTCGGCGCAACGGCCGACCACCGGCAGTGCGACCTGCTCACCCTGGGCGCCGATGCAGATGGGTGGCACCAACTCGGGACGAGGCGTTGCGGCGGCGTCGTCGATCGTGAAGTACTCGCCGCGGAACGTCGGATGTGGCTCGGTCCACATCAGCCGGCAGATCGCGACGACCTCCTCGAGTTGGTGCAGTCGTACCGCGGTGGGCGGGAAGTCGTAGCCATACGAGCGGTATTCGTCCTCGCGCCACCCACCTCCGATCCCGAGCATGAATCGTCCGCCAGAGAGGACCTGCAGCGTCGACGCCATCTTGGCGGTCAGTGCCGGGTTGCGATAGCCGTGCCCGAGGACGTGGTGGCAGAGCATCACGTCGGGGAACTTGGCGGCCAGCCACGTGAGCGTCGTCCATCCCTCGAGGAAGCCTTCCGCCTTCTCCTTGTCGAATCCGTAGAAGTGATCGGCGATCCACACTGAGTCGAAATAAGGCAACGCAGTGGGGAAGATGTTCCGTTCCTGATACATCACGATCGGCTCGAAGTTGCTTCCCGCGTGTCCTGCAACCGGCGACAGCCATCCGAATTTCACCATGGCACGATCCTGACATGGCGCGCTCGCGTTCGGCGTATCTCGGTTACAGTCCGCCGAGTGAGGGGGCGGCTCGATTCGATGCGCGTGCTGGCGTGCGTGGGCGTGCTCGCGGCGGGGTGCGGCGGCGACGACGACACCGTGTCGACCAGCCCGGCGGATGCCACATCGGTGTCGGCGCAGTCCACGACCGTCGTCCCGGTTTCGTCGACGTCGACTCCCGCTGCGCCGACGACGCAGCCACTGCCGAGCGAGGGTCTAATCGTAGAGTTCGAGGTAATCGGCTCGCCGGATTGGCTGGCCGCCGACGAGCACGGCATTTGGGTCAAGCTCGAGCCGGCCCGAGTCGCGCTGATCGATCCCGACACGTACGAGATTCTCGACACCGTCGAGGTCGGCGGCGAACCGTGCAACGGAATCGGCGCCGGCGACGGCTCGATATGGGCGTGCTCGGGTGGCGACATGGCTCGAATCGACGCCAGCCACCCGGAGTTGCTGTCTGTCATCCCCGTCGGCAAGGCGCACACGCAAGGAAAGCTCGGCGTGGCGGATGGCCAGGTCTGGACGCTGATCGGCGACGGCTCGGCACTGCACGGCTACCTGACCGACACGCAGGACCTCTGGTCGCGGTTCGCGCTGCCAGTGCGCGGCACAGACCTCGGCATCGGCGAGGCCGGTCTGTGGGTCGTCAGCTCGGTCGACGATGCCGTCATCCACGTCGACATGGACAGCGGTCGGGTGCTCGACCGGATCGACGTACAGGCGCCGACCGACGTCGCCGTCGACAGCGGCGTGTGGATCGGCACCGAGACGGAGTCGGTACGCATCGACGTCGCTTCGGGCACCATCGATCTACGGGTTCCGGTCGGAACCGGCAACGACGGCTCCATCGCCACCTCGTCCCGCGAGGTGTGGGTTCGCAACATCGACCCGCTGATGACGCGCATCGACCGCCAGACAGGCGCCGTCATCGACACGTACGCGGGCGAGGTGACGAACGGCGGTGACAGCATCTACGCGTTCGGGTCGATCTGGACCTCAGCGTACGACGATGCCAAGCTCTTTCGCTTTGCGGCGCCTGGCTGAGCGCTGACGCGGCGGTACTCTGCCACAGCGATGACGTCGGTCCTGTTCCTGTGTACAGGCAACGCGGCACGATCCGTGATGGCGGGCGCGGCGTTGCAGGCACGGCGTCCGGACATCCGTGTCGACACCGCCGGAACCTTGACGGTCGACGGATTGCCGATCAGCTGGCGGACCCGCACTGCGCTCGCGGACGTCGGCCTGCCCTGGCCGCGTCACGCCAGCCGCCAGGCCGAGCGCGTCGACGTCCACGCCGCCGACCTGATCGTCGGGCTGGCGCCGGAGCACGTCGAGTGGATCCGGCGTGAGCACGCCGACGTCAGTGACCGCGCGGCAACGCTGATCCGCCTCACCAAGCAGCTCCTACCCCCGACCACCCCACTCGCGCAACGGATCAAGGCACTCGATCTCGCCGGCGTGGAGCTCGAGCCGTGGGAGGAAGTGCTCGATCCGGGAGGGGGAGACGTCGAAGCGTTCGTCGCCTGCGCGCGTGAGATCGTCGGCCACGTCGACCGACTGGCGGAGCT
>DASQTR010000573.1:0-4046 GCA_035641795.1 Ilumatobacter sp. | reverse complement strand
TCATCTCCACCGCCACGAAAGAGGCGCAGAGCACGACGGCTCGCGCTGTGGTCCAGTTTCGTCCCGGCGACGATGCGCGGCCGCTGGCGATCAACTCGTGGCGGGTTGTCGATTGAGCGGCTGATGCGCTCGAACTACGTTCCGTAGTCGAAGCCGAGATCGGGCGCCGTCAAGAGTGGCGCGTAGGCGATCCCGGCCGCTTGGCACATCGCCGTGCAGGTGCCGCCGCGGTCGACTATCACCGTTACGAGCACCGGCTCGGCGCCGAACGCTCGCACCACGTCAACCGCCTCCATCAGTGAGGTGCCGCGCGTCGTGGTGTCCTCTGTGAGCACGACCTTGTCTCCCGGCTGCAGCGCGCCAGCCAGCCGGCCGGTGACGCCATGGTCCTTGGCTTCCTTGCGCACGCTGAACGAGCGCAGCATCCGACCCCGGGTTGCACCGATCGCGGCCACCCCGAATGCGACTGGGTCGGCGCCCATCGTCAGCCCTCCGATGGCCGTCGCCTCGGGAGGGATCACGGCGAGCATGGCGTCGGCCACGAGCACGATGCCGTCGGGCCGGCACGCCGTCTGCTTCGTGTCGAGAAACCATGAGCTCTTGGCGCCTGACTTCAGCGTGAAGTCACCACGCTTGACGGCGTGGTGCAGCACGTGATCCCTCAGTGCCGCGAGCGATGGCGGCAGCGTCGGCAGTTCGCGCATCGACGACGACGCTAACCCGCAGGACAAACGCCGGATCTAACGTCGCCGCCATGCACCTCGCCGACCTCCGCGTGTTCACCGAACCACAGCAGGGGGCGACGTACGACGAACTGCTCGCGGTCGCACAACACGCCGAGCGCCTCGGCTACGGCGCGTTCTTCCGCAGCGACCACTACCTCAAGATGGGTGCCGTCAGCGGGCTGCCAGGACCCACCGATTCGTGGGTCGTGCTCGCCGGGATGGCGAGAGAGACGACGTCGATCCGGCTCGGCACGCTGGTGTCGTCGGCGACGTTCCGCACGCCCGGCCAACTGGCGATGATCGTCGCCGGCGTCGACCAGATGTCGGGCGGTCGCGTCGAGCTCGGCCTAGGCGCCGGCTGGTACGAGGCGGAGCACCGCGCGTACGGAATTCCGTTCGCGCACGCCACAGCACGCTTCGACAACCTCGAGGAACAGTTGGCGATCGTCAGCGGGCTCTGGAGCACACAGCCCGGCGACACGTTCACCTACGAGGGCGCGATCTGGCGGCTGCACGACTCCCCCGCGCTGCCCAAGCCGGTCCAGCCCGACGGCCCACCGATCATCGTCGGCGGCAAAGGCCCGTCGCGCACGCCGGCGCTCGCCGCTCGCTACGCCGACGAGTTCAACACCTTTTCGGATATCGGCATGTTCCGCGAGCAGTGCACCCGCGTCGCGGCGGCCTGCGAGGCGATCGATCGCGACCCCGCCTCGATGATCTTCTCCGCCGCAGTGGTGCTGTGCTGCGGGGTCGACGAGGCAGAGTTCAAGCGCCGGGCGGCGGCAATCGGCCGCGATCCCGACGAGTTGCGGGGCTCGTCGGCGGCGGGGACGCCGGACGAAGTGGCGGCCCGCCTCCGTGAGTGGAACGCGGCCGGCGCAGACCGCATCTACCTCCAGATGCTCGACTTGTCGGACCTCGAACATCTCGACCTCATCGCCGAACAGGTCGCTCCCGATCTCGATTGACGCGCTGCTGTATTTCTCCAAAACAGATCGTGCCTACACTGGCCCACATGGCAGCAAAGCGCGGACCCAAGGAGATGACCGACTCTCACAAGGCCGCGTTGGAACGCGGGCGCGCCGAGGGCCGGATCGTTCGTGATTATCTCGAGGCGTTACGTTCCAACAAGCCGAAACGGGGTCGCAAGCGCACGGCCGATTCGATCAACAAGCGGCTCGCCGCGATCGACAAGGAGATACAGGCGGCGAGCGCCATCGAGGAACTGCAGCTCATCCAGGAACGCCGCGACCTCAACGCCGAGCTGGCTTCGCTCGGCTCCGGCGTCGACCTCGGCGAGATCGAAGACTCGTTTGTGAAAGTCGCCAAGGGATATGGCGAGCGCAAAGGCATTTCGTATGCATCATGGCGCGATGTGGGTGTGTCGGCTGCAACCTTGAAGCGCGCCGGCATCAGCCGGGGCGCATAAATCGCTCGCGATCCCATTGGACCCCCGTCGGCGATGACGCGGCTCACTTGATGACAATGTCATCGAGCCGATCGAAGATCTGATCGAGATGTCGCAGCGAGCGTGAGAGGTCGAAGGCGGCATCCAGGTCGACCGACTTCAGATCCGGGTCGGTCGCGAGCAATGACCTGAAGTCGAGCTGCTCGTCCCATGCTCGCATCGCGTTGCGCTGCACCACTCGATAGGCGTCGTCGCGGCTGAGTCCCCCCTCGACCAGCGCCAGCAGCACGGCCTGGCTGAACACCAGGCCGTAGCTCGCATCGAGATTGCGCCGCATCCGATCGGGGAACACCTGCAGCCCGGTCACGAGCCGCGTCAGCCTTCGCAGCATGTAGTGGGCGAGTTGTGAGGAGTCCGGCAGCACTACGCGCTCGACCGACGAGTGCGAGATGTCGCGCTCGTGCCAGAGCGCCACATCCTGCAGCCCGGCGAGCAGATTGGAGCGGACCACACGCGCGAGACCGGAGATCGTCTCGGCCGAGATCGGGTTGCGCTTGTGCGGCATCGCCGACGAGCCCTTCTGGCCGGGTTTGAACCCTTCCAGGACCTCCCCGACCTCCGTGCGCTGCAGGTGCCGAAGCTCGACTGCGACCAGCTCGCACGTCGCCGCGATCGATGCGCAGGCATAGAGGAACTCGGCATGGCGATCCCGGGCGATCACCTGTGTCGCCGGCACCGGCAGCAAGTCGAGCGCGGCGCCCACGTGCGCCTCGACAGCAGGCGGCAGGTTCGAGTAGGTGCCGACGGCCCCGCTGAGCTTCATCACAGCCACCGTGTCGCGGGCGGCGCGTAGCCGTGTGCGGTCGCGATCGATCTGGAGCGCCCACAGCGCGGCCTTGGTTCCGAACGTGGTCGGTTCCGCATGCACGCCGTGCGTGCGCCCGATCATCACGGTGTCGCGGTGATCCCGGGCGACGGTTACGACGGCCTGCAGCAGGGCCGTGGCTGCATCGAGCAAGGCGTCGGTGGCGTCGCGCAGCTGCCAGCACAACGCGGTGTCGCCGACGTCGCTCGACGTGAGGCCAAAATGGATCCACTTGCCGGCATCACCGATCGCCGACTGCACGACGTCGACGAAGGCGGCCACGTCATGATCCGTAATCGCCTCCCGTTCGGACACCGCCGCCACGAAACGTTCGTCCACGACCGGTGCCCGGTTGCGGCAAGCGACGGCGTCGGCGGCCGGCACGATGCCTAGTTCGGCGTGCGCCTCGGTCGCCAGCAGCTCGACCTCCAGCCAACGGCGGAACTTGGAGACGTCCGACCAGATCTCTGACATCTCGGGCGTCGAGTAGCGGGTGATCACGTTGCCGTCACGCGGTCCACAGCAGGTAGTCGTCACGCTCGGCACCGACGCCGACGACCTTTACCGGCACACCGACCTGCGACTCGACCAGCGCCAGGAAAGCACGCGCCTGACCCGGCAAACCTCCGGACTCGCGTGTCGTCGAGAGGCTGGTGCACCAGCCGGCGAGTGTCTCGTACACCGGCTCGACACGGGCCAGTACGTCGGATCGGTCGGGGTAGGCGTCGACGGTCCGGCCGTCGACGCTGTACCCGACGCATACCTTGACCGTCGAGAAGTCGTCGAGCACGTCGAGCTTGGTGAGCGCCAACTCGGTCAGGCTGTTGAGCCGTACGGCGTGGCGAAGCATCACACAGTCGAGCCAACCTGCCCTCCGCCGGCGACCGGTGACCGTGCCGAACTCGTGACCGACCTCGATCAGCGCGTCGCCGTCCGCGTCGAGCAGCTCGGTCGGGAACGGCCCCGCTCCGACGCGCGTCGTGTACGCCTTGGTGATTCCCACGATCCGGTCGAGGTGGCGTGGGCCGAGCCCACTGCCGGCGCAGGC
>DASQTR010000572.1:0-2962 GCA_035641795.1 Ilumatobacter sp. | reverse complement strand
CGACGCGCCGACGACGAGGGCGAGCAGACCGGCAACGACAAGTTGCAGGACGAGGAGCGGATGACGGTGCTGTTGGCGCATACCCGTCCGACACCGCCGAGCCGCCTCAGGTTCCGGCCGGTTGTGTGCTGACGCTCGATTCCGCCTGGCGAGCGAACGCCAGCGCGTCCTCGAGATCGTCGAAGCCTTCCACGCGTGTGATCACGTCCCCGCGCTGCCACACCAAGGTGTTGCCAGCCATGCGTTCGAACACGGGTTGACCGGTCGGCGACTCGTATCCGATCTCGTGCGCCGGTCCCGCGAACCAGAGTCCAGGTGCCCCGTCGACGTCGACTTCCTGAACCTGATCGGAAGACTGCACCGTCTTCGTGATCATTCGTGAACTGAGCGTCCCGCTCATCGTTGACACGAGGATGTCCTTCCCTTCGACCTGGACGACCCGACTCTGGCCTGGACCTGGCAGGTCGGACGCCACGGGCGCTGCGCTTCCGGTCACCTCGGGATCGACTTCGACCGTCACGCCGTCGAGTCCGAACCAGCGCGCGACCGCACGGCGCGAATCCGGGATCACCGCTACGCCGACCAGGACGAGCAGCGCCGCGGCGGCGGCCGCCAACCAGAGCCTCGCCTTACTGCTGTGCGCCCGCTCCGTCGTGATTCTGCCGAGCACCGAGTCGGCCAGCCCCGCATCGTCGAAGTCGAGGGCGTCGCCCAGGTCACGCAGGCGTTCGCTGAGGTCATCGACGCTGATCATCGTTCGTCTCCTCCCGAAGCGGTCAGGCTCGGTGCGAGTTGGCGTTGCAGACGCTCCAGCGCGCGGGACGTGCGCGACTTCACCGTGCCGAGCGGCGTGCCGAGCACCTCAGCGGTCTCGGCCTCGCTCAGCCCGGTCACGAACCGGCACGCCAATACCGCACGGTCGGGCTCGGACAGACGCCGGAGCGCAGCTGCGAGTGCCTCACGCTCGAGTCCCACCTCGATGGCGACGTCGGCACCTTCGACCATCCGCATATGCAGTCGCGCATGGTGATCGTCGCGACGGACGCGGCGCACACGGCTGCGGACGTGGTTCTTCGCATGGTTGGCCACGATGCGTAGCATCCACGCCCGCACTGATCCGGTGCCGCGGAACGCGCCGAGGTGGCGGTGAACGTCGACCATCGAATCCTGCACGATGTCCTCCGCTTCGGTCGTCGAGCCGCAGATCACTGCAGCGACACGTAGCGCCGCGGACTGGTGACGGCGCACGAGTTGTGCGAACGCCGCCCGATCGTCGGCGCGGGCGCGCGCGAGCAAGGTGAGGTCATCGCAGTCGGCAAGCTCCGCAGGACGCATTCGGATCGAACTCTTCTACGTACTCCGACACCGCCGCCACCGAATCGGTTCCGCCTCCGCCGAACCAGGTCCAGAACCGCTCGACGGCGAGAACCTCTACATGGTTGTCCCGCGCGCGACTGGCTATAGCACTTCGGCGGGCTTGCAAGAGGAGGAACCTAGATGCTGCGAACCCGTCCATACCTGGTAACCGCTGGAGTGGCCACATTGGTGCTGACGATGACCGCGCCCCGGCCCCGGCGGCGCTGGCAAAGACAGGAAACAACTGCGCCCACCAGAGCAACAACACCTATCAAAAGCTGCTCGACTGCATGACGGTCGAGGGGGTGCGCGAGCACCAAGTGGCTCTCCAGAGCATTCGAGCGGCCTGTTCACCGGCGCCGAGGAAATCAAGACGGAGCAACAAGAAGCGATCTGGGGAGGAACGGCCGGCGAGCAGTTCGATCCCTGCTACCACTTGGCGTGCGACACGTTCGAGAACATCAGCATTCACGCACTCGACATCAACAGTGACCTGATCGCCTACGCGATGCTGACGTTCGCCTACTCGACCGAGTCGGTGAACGGTGTCGACGGCAAGAAGGTGCCCGGACCCAAGGGTCTCGATCTCGTCGCTCCGGCGCTCGTCGCGGCCAACATCGCGAGCGAGCGCCCGGCTTGGCTGAAGCCCACCACCCAGAAACGGAGAAGACCCTTGCCTGGCAAGGGTCTTCTGGTGGGCGAGGGGGGACTTGAACCCCCACATCCTTTCGAATACTGGCACCTGAAGCCAGCGCGTCTGCCATTCCGCCACTCGCCCGAGTGGAGATGAAAAGGCTAACCGGCGGACAGTTCGGCCGACAACGCCGAAATGTGCTCGGGTCCGATCCCGCAGCAGCCACCGACGAGCGTCGCACCTCCCGCGACCCAGCGCCTCGCGAACTCGAAATACTTCTCGGGTGTGACGTCTTTGCGGAGGTCGTGCAGATCGGCATTGGCAGCGGAGTCGTGGTCGAGCGAGAAAGCGTTGGCGTACACGCCTATCGGGAGCTGTGTGGCCGCCGCTGCCGCGGCAACCGCCGGCTCCATCACCTCCGGCTGGCTGCAGTTGAAGAGCAGCACCTCGGCGCCGGCGCGCTCGGCGGCGTGGGCGGCGTCGGTGACCGATTCACCCGACCGCAGACGCGGTTCCTCGTCGATCAGTTGATCGTGGAGCGTGAAGGAGATCCAGAGTGGTGCGGTCTGGCGGTGAGCGTCGAGCAGCTCTCTGACGAAACCGGCTTCAGCGATCGACGACTGGGTCTCGGCCAGCCACACGTCGACGAAGGGCGCCTGCTCGAGCACGAGCACATCGAGGATCGGACGTGCCTCCTCGCGCACGAACAGGTCGGGCCGGTACGAGCCGAGTGCCGGCGGCAGGCAGCCGGCGACGCGGACGCCAGGATGGCGGTCGGCGACCTCCCGCGCGGTCGATGCCGCCAACTGCGTCAACAGCCGGCCATCGCTCTCGAACAACTCCTGACCGAGATGGAACGGAACCAGCGCGTAGGTGTTGGTCGTGACCACCTCGGCACCGGCGGCGACGAACGACTCGTGGACGTGCCGCACGTGTTCGGGTGATTCCATCAACGGCTGCGCCGACCACAAA
>DASQTR010000571.1:0-5470 GCA_035641795.1 Ilumatobacter sp. | reverse complement strand
GGCCACGAGCTGGGGGCGACCGGTCGGCGAGTCACCACGGTGCAAGCCGATCTCGCCACGTTCGAGGGAGTCGAGCAACTGGTCTCTGCGGCCCAGGGGGTCGGCATGCCCATCGATGCGCTGGCGGTCAACGCCGGCGTCGGAACCGGCGACCGTTTCATCGACCGTCAGCTGGAAGAGCACCTTCGCCTGATCGCTTTGAACGTGACCGGCGCGGTGCATCTGACGCGACGACTGCTACCTGCGATGGTCGACCGGGGCAGGGGTCGCCTGCTCTTCACGTCGTCGATCGCAGCAACGATGCCGGCGCCCTACGAATCCACGTACGGTGCCTCCAAGGCGTTTCTCCAGTCGTTCTCGCAGGCACTACGCCACGAGTTGGCCGACACGGGCGTCACCGTCACGGCGCTGATGCCGGGGCCGACCGAGACCCGCTTCTTCGAGCGTGCGGGGCTCGAGCACACCTGGGTTGGCCAATCTAAAAAGGACGACCCGGCAGAGGTCGCCCGCCAGGGATTCGAGGCGATGATGGCCGGCAAGGACCACGTCGTCGCGGGTTCGTTCAAGAACCGAGTGCAGGCCGGGGCCGCACGTGTCTTGCCGGAGCGGGCGTCAGCAGCGGCTCACGCCCGGATGGCGAAACCTCGCGCGATCGTCGATTCCTGATCCGGCCGGGTGGAGTCGACCGAGCGAACACGCTGGGGCATCGTGGCCAGACCGTATTTCGCGCCCGGCTCGATCCTGCTCGGTGTCGGGCTCGGCGGCTTCGTCGACGGCATCGTCCTGCACCAACTCCTGCAGTGGCACCATCTACTCACGGCAACGGACTCGTACGGGGCCCGGACGGTCCACGACCTCGAGGCGAACACGATCGCGGACGGGTTATTCCATCTCGCGGCGTGGATCGTCGTGGTCGCCGGGCTCGCGCGGATGTGGGTTGCGAGAGGCTCGGGCAAGCCCACCACGAGCTCGCTGGTGGGCGGGATGCTCGTGGGGTGGGGCGGTTTCAACGTCGTCGAGGGGATGGTCGATCACCATCTGCTGCGCATCCACCACGTGCGCGACGACGTCGCCGAACCGCTGCCGTGGGATCTCGCATTCCTCGGCTTGTCAGTCGTCCTCGTCGTGGCGGGCACGTTGGTTGCGAGGAGAGCCTCGGCACGAGAGAACTCCGCGGGCGGGCGTGCACCGCTCGGCCCGGTCGAGCACGGATCAGTCCACGATTAGGAGCACGAGTACCAACCCCGCGATGGCGGCGGCACCGAGGCCGTGCCCGTACACGACCGCCCTCGGAATGTGGTCTTCGACGCGGCCGCTCGTCGGAGCAACGGCAGTGGAGACGGCCGGGCGAGTGTTCGTGCGCCACTTGCGGAACATCACGATGCCCGGCACAGCCGTCACAGCGATCGCCGCCAGGATGGCGATGTAACCCGTCGAGCGGTCACTGTCGCGCACGGCCCCGTACGTGACGAGCGCGGCCGTGAGCACGCCCAACAAGCCGTGCGTGGCTACCTGTGCGACCGAGAAGCTCGTGACCGCCGCTCGGTTGGAGCGCCCTCGCGCGTGCTGCCCGGCAACGTCTTCGAGTCCTTCGTCTTCCGGACCGACCGCCCTGCCGCCGCCTCGGACGAACCACGTGATGGCGAGCGTCAATCCGCCCAGCACGGTCAGCCATGACACGACGACGACTGCCGTTCGCAGCCCAGCCCACTCGTCCATGTTTCCTCCGGTGTGTGACCCGGCCAGAGCACGGATCGTCGTGATCCGCGCACTGGCCGGGTCGCCGAATCAGCTCATCCAGTCGTCGTCGAGGGTGAGGTATCGGATCCGTTGGTCGTCGTGGTTGCGGAGTCCGATTCCTCGGTCGTCGATGGTGCCGAGGAGTCGGAACCGTCGGTTGTCGAGGGTGAGGTGGAGCCTCCACCGGAACCGGCTTCGACGACCTCGAACTCGGCCATCATCCCTTGTGTGAAGTGGGGTGGGCCCATCTCGCCCGCGCCGCCGGTGGTTGCGTCGCCTGTCGTCGCGTCAGCCGTTGTGTCGGTCGTCTGACCGGTCGCTTCGGTGGTGGTCGCGGCGGCGTCGCCAGTGGCCTCTTCGGGCCCGCCCTCCAACATCGACATGTCGGTGGTGCCGACGGGGATGAAGCAGAGGATGCCGTAGCGGCCCGGGCGCAGGTCATTGAACGTGAAGTCCGATCCGCCGGGCTCGGCGAAGGCGGCGGTGACGAACTCCACCATCGACTGCGACTCTTCCTCCGGAAGCTCCGCCAGCTCCTCCAGCGTCAGGTCGACGTCGTCGTTGATGCGGAACAGCACCAGCTCGTGCACCTCCCGGCCCTCGTTCTGCAGCTCGAAACCGACGATGCCTGTCTCGATCTCCGTAGGCACGTCCTCGAACTCGTATTCGACGGCTCGCACCGCATACACGTCGAAGCCACAGTTGTCAGCGATGTACTGGTCGATCGACCTATCGGCTTCGGCGAATCCGGGCTGACTGAAGGGGTCGTCACCGGTTTCCATGCTGGTGCGGAACGCCGAGTCGATGGTCTCGAGATCACTGGCGACCTCGTCCGGGACGTTCTCTGCCAGCTGGTCGAGCATCGGCAAGAGCGCGGCCGAGAACTCTTCCATCGCAGCCGTGACCTCTTCCTCGGTCGCCGTCTCGAAGTCGACGTCCGGCCCCGCGGTCGCGACCGCTTCCGCTTCGACAACCGTTGTGCAGAACTCGTCGGACCCGGCTCCCGTGGCAGCCGTCGTTTCCGTCGTCGTTCCCTCAGTCGTCGTGGTGGCGTCCGTGGTCGGCGGAGTTGCCACGCTCGTCGTCGTCACGGCACCGTCGGTGGTCGGCGTCGCGGTGGCGGGCGCGGTGTCGTCGGCAGCGTCATCGTCGTCGTCATCGCCGCACGCCGACAACGCCAGCGCGGCCACCGCAATCATGGACAATCCCGCTCGATATCGAGTCCTCATGTTTCCTCCCCTTGTCCTCTTGGCCTGCATGAGCAAAGGGCAGGCCGCATCCGGACCTGCCCCGTTTCTCACTGCCCCAGGAAGGTGCCGAACAAACGCGCCATGATCACGGCCCGAGCCGGCTGTCACGCGGCGGCCGCTAGTCGAACGACGGGAACCGGAACATCTCCAGGAGGCGAACGGCCTCGGCGCGCGTCCCTCTCAGCTCGAGCCGGCCGCTCTTGCGCGCCTCATCGAGGCTCATGTCGCCGCTGAGCAGGCCTGCCAAGACGTCGGCGTCGGCCTGCAGCACGAGGTCAGGATCATCCGTCGAATGGCATGGCACGACCACCTTGCCCGCCTCCACGTGCGCCCGCAGCGACTTGTCCTCGACATTGAACTCGTAGAGGCGCGCCTGTCCCTTGGCGTGCTCGGGGCGGAACGACCCTCGCAGCGCCAACGCCAAAGAGTCGGTGCTGAAGTGGTCGCCCTCGCACATCGGTCCCATCGCCTTGGCGCCCCAGAAGCCGAGCCGGAGGATCGGCTGTTCGAGCTCGCGGCCGAAGTCGGTCAGGTCGTAGACCACGCCGCCTCCGGGGCGCGCGTGGGCGCGACGCATCACGATCCCTTCGTCCTCGAGCTCGCGCAGGCGCGCCGTGAGCACGTTGGTCGGCACACCGCGCAATCCGTCCTGCAGCTCGGAAAACCGCTTTGGGCCGCTGAGGAGGTCGCGGACGATCAGCAACGCCCACCGTCCGCCGACCAGATCCAAGGCTCTGGCGAGACCACAGAACTGCCGGTAACCACGACTCACACCGGAAGTGTGCCATTTGACCGTTGCGCGCGGCAACCAAGCTTGCTAAAAACAAGCTTCGACTGAATAGTGAAGCGCACTGCATCGAGAGGAGCAGGTGATGAGAGACCAGAAACCCCCCATGAGCAAAGGCGCGGTGCTCGCCTTGACGTGTGCCGCCCAGTTCATGGTCGTGCTCGACATCGCGATCGTGAACGTCGCCCTGCCCTCGATCCAGCGTGACCTCGACGTCGGGCAGAGCACGCTGCAATGGGTCGTGATCGCCTACGGGCTGCTGCTCGGCGGATTCCTGATGTTCGGCGGCCGTCTGGCCGATCTGATCGGCAGGCGGCGGATCCTGGTTGCCGGCCTGGCGATCTTCTCGTCTGCCTCGCTGCTCGCCGGGCTGGCCGGATCGGCGGAGCTGCTGATCGCCGCCCGCGGGCTGCAGGGTTTCGGCGCCGCGCTGATCGCGCCTGCGGCGCTCTCGATCCTCGCGGTGAACTTCTCCGAGGGCCAGGAGCGGAACCGAGCGCTGGGGATCTTCGGCGCTGTCGGCGGTACCTCTGCCTCGATCGGCGTGATCGCCAGCGGCCTGCTGACCGACGGTCCCGGGTGGCGCTGGGTGTTCTTCATCAACATCCCGATCGGCGTCCTCCTGATCGGATCGGCGTTCGTGGTCCTCGGTGGCGACCACGCACAGCGTCGCTCGGGCAGGTTCGACGCGGCGGGTGCCACGACAGTCACAGGCGGCTTGCTGCTCCTTGTCTACGCCCTCAATCGCGGGGCGGATCACGGTTGGACGTCGACATCCACGCTGACGCTGTTCGCGGCGGCGGGACTGCTGCTGGCTGCGTTCGTCGTCGTGGAGCGCCGTTCGCAGGCGCCGCTGGTGCCCGGCACGGCGCTTCGGCACCGGTCACTCGTCGCCGCCAACCTGTCGGCGTTCTTCACGTTCGGCGCGTTCTTCTCGTTCATCTTCCTGGCGTCGCTGCTCATGCAACAGGTGCTCGGTTACTCGCCGACCAAGACGGGTGTGTCATGGCTGGCGACGTCGGTCACGGCGTTCGTCGCGTCAGGCCTCACGGGTGCCCGGCTGGTGGCGAAGGTCGGTGTGCGGGCGTTGCTCGTCACCGGCCTCACGTTGCTGGCGTTGGCGATGCTGTGGTTGGCACGCGTGCCGGCGGACGCCGACTACATGTCCGACCTGCTGCCGGCGTTGCTGGCCGCCGGTGTCGCGATCGGTCTGTGCGCGCCGTCGGTCCAGATCAGCGCCCTGTCGGGCGTCGCCGAGTCTTCGGCGGGGATCGCCTCCGGCCTCGTCGAGACGATGCGCGAGGTCGGCGGGGCCGCCGGCGTGGCCGCCGTGTCGACCGCGCTCGTGTCTCGCGCCGGCCTCGCCGGATTCCATGCCGGCTTCGTCATGATCGCAGTGGTCAGCGGAGTCGGAGCGGTCACCGCGGCAGTCGCATTTCAGCGCCGCGCCGTCTCGGCGCATGCGCCGGTGGTGGCGCTGGAGGGCATTGCCACCGAGGTTTTCGTCCCTGCCACCCCGGCAGCGCTGTTGGAGGATGCGGGCAGGGTGTCCTGATACCCGGCGAGGTGCGTTGTTCGGCGTACCCGGCGACTCAGACGGCGGCCGGCGACGGCGGCGGATCAGGGTCGCCGGGTTCCAGCGTGCGTCTTTCTGCCGATTCGGTGGTCGACCCCAGCGATTGCTCGAGGCGGG
>DASQTR010000570.1:0-2072 GCA_035641795.1 Ilumatobacter sp. | reverse complement strand
GCCGGAGATGGCGGCGTTCTCGTCGCGGGGCCCGAGCCTCGCCACGGGCGACCAGCTGAAGCCCGACCTTACGGCGCCGGGCGTCGACGTGATCGCGGGCTTCTCGCCGCGCGAGAACAACCGGTTGTTCGAGATCGTCAGCGGCACGTCGATGTCCAGCCCGCACGTGGCCGGCCTCAGCTTGCTGCTGAAGCATCGCCGACCGACATGGACGCCGATGATGATCAAGTCGGCGCTGATGACGACCGGTACGAACACGCTCGACTCGTTCGCCGGCTCGGCGACGGCGTCGGCGGACGCCAACCGCGCGTTCGCGCAAGGTGCCGGTCACGTGAGGCCGACGACTGCGGCCGATCCGGGCCTCGTCTACAACAGCGGTCCCGGCGACTGGATCAGGTTCCTATGCGGAACCGGCCAGCTCACCGGCTCGCTGTGTGCGGGCGGCTCGATTGACCCGAGCGATCTGAACCTCGCATCGATCGCAATCGGCGATCTTGCGGGGAAGCAGACGATCACCCGGAGGGTCACGAACGTCGGCTCGGCGTCCGAGACGTACACCGCTTCGGTTTCGGGGCTGCCCGGGATCGCGGCGGCGGTCTCGCCGAGCACGTTCACGATCGCCCCGGGGGCGTCGCAGACGTACACGGTCGAGTTCACGCGGACGACCGCGGCGGTCAACGTGTACCAGGCTGGTCACCTGATCTGGGCGAGCGCGGGCCACACCGTGCGCAGCCCGTTGGTCATCCGGCCCGTGTCGCTGACGGCTCCGGCGGAGGTCGCACTGGTCGGCGGCAGCGCGTCCTGGACGATCAAGAGCGGAGTGAACGACACGATCACGCTCGGGAAGCGCGGCCTGCTGGCGGCGCAGACCGACGCCGTGACGCTCGCGGACGACCCGAACAACAACTTCGACACTGCGGATCCCGAGTCGAACAAAAACGGGGTCTTCAAGAAGGAAGTCGTCGTTCCGGCCGGTCAGGCGGTGCTCCGCTTCGCGACGTTCGACGTGGACACCGACGGCAATGACGACCTCGACATGTATCTGTACCGGCTCGGTACCGGAGCGCCCACGCTCGTCGCGCTCAGCGCCGGTGCGACGTCGCAAGAGGTCGTGACGCTCCGCAACCCGACTGCGGCGACGTACCGGATCTACGTGCACGCGTTCGAGACGGACGGGCCGGACGTGAACTTCACGCTGTTCGGCTGGACGCTCGGAACTGCGGACGCCGGCAACATGACCGTGAATGGACCGTTCGCGGCGACCGTCGGCAGCACGCACACGGTGAACGTCTCGGCGACCGGCCTGGTCGCCGGCACGCGGTACCTCGGGCAGGTCACCTACACGGGGACGGCGACGGGTCCGATCGGGACGCCGACGATCGTCACCGCGAGGGGGTAGGAGCCCACAGAGCGACGATCCGAGGGGCCGGCATTCGCCGGCCCCTCGGCCCTTTCCGATCTCTTATCGCTCTTGCCTGGCGGGCCTCGCGACGTGAGAATGCCGCGGGTATCCATCCCTCGATCCTGGAGCGAACATGAAGCGGCTGCTGCCCGTCGTCCTCCTCCTCGCCACCGCGGCCGTCGCCGGGTACGGCTTCATCGGCTTCAAGGTCGAGCTGCTCCTCTGGTGATATAGGATCCCCTACCTGCGGTCAGGAGCCGCAGCCGTCAGGGGAATCCAACGAAGGGGACAGGGTGAAAAAGCTGCTGACCGTGGCCGCTGCCTGCGCGGCGGTCCTCTCGCTCCTGGTGCCGTCGGCGACGGCGATCACGGGGAACTTCCAGAAGGACTTCGTCCACGACTACGTTGGCCTCGTCGTCTTCTACAGCGACGAAGACCCGAACGACCCGTTCAGCCACCGCTGCTCGGGGACGCTGATCTCGCCGACCGTGGTCGTGACCGCTGGGCACTGCACCGAGGGCGTGGACGAGGGCCGCATCTACTGGGCGCAGTCCGTGGCGCCGAACTACGACCCGGACGCGTTCGGTGGCCTCGGCGGCGACGAGACGACCGGGTATCCATACGAGGACCGCGGGCCGGCCGACACGTCCACCTTCAGACGCGCCGACAA
>DASQTR010000569.1:0-5745 GCA_035641795.1 Ilumatobacter sp. | reverse complement strand
AGTCGGTGCGCACCGTGCACATCGTGGGCGGGGGCTCGCTCAACGAATTGCTATGCCAACTCACCGCGAATCACAGCGGACTCACGGTCGCCGCCGGTCCTGTCGAGGCCACCGCGATCGGGAACGTGCTCGTCCAGGCGCGCGCCTGCGGCATGCTCTCGGGTGACATCGAAGCCCTGCGCGCCGTCGTCAAAGACAGTGTCAGTGTGACGACGTTTCAGCCGACGGATGGGGGAGCTCGATGAGCCGACGTGTCCCGAAGCCACATGACTTCGCCGATCTGCTCCGTTTCAAGCGACCACAGCTGAGCGTCACAGCACGCCGCCTAGCGCGGGCGCAGACGATCGCCGACCTGCGCGCCATCGCTCGTCGCGTTACACCGAAAGCGCCCTTCGACTACACCGATGGAGCCGCCGAGGCCGAGCTCTCGCTGGCGCGTGCGCGGCAGGCGTTCGAAGACATCGAGTTCCATCCCGCCATCCTGCGCGACGTGGCCAAGGTCGATACGTCGTGCACCGTCACCGGTGGACCGAGCGCGCTGCCATTCGGCATCGCGCCGACCGGCTTCACCCGCATGATGCACAGCGCCGGCGAGGGGGCCGGTGCCGAGGCCGCGGCCGCGGCGGGGATCCCCTTCTCACTGTCGACGGTCGGCACCACCACCCCTGAGGCGGTTGCCGCAGCCAACCCCAACGGGCGCAACTGGTTCCAGCTCTACATGTGGAAAGACCGCGACCGGTCGATGGACGTCGTCGGACGGGCGGCCGCAGCCGGGTTCGACACGCTGCTCGTCACAGTCGATGTGCCCGTTGCCGGCGCCAGGCTTCGCGATCGCTACAACGGACTCACGATCCCCCCGACGCTCACGGCACGGACGGTGTTGAACGCCATACCGAAGGTGCGATGGTGGTTCGACTTCCTCACGACAGACCCGATCGCGTTCGCGACTTTCGAGAAGTGGGACGGCACGGTCGCCGAACTGCTCGATTCGATGTTCGACCCGACCGTGAACTTCGACGATCTCGTGTGGATCAAGGACCAGTGGCCCGGCAGCGTCGTCGTCAAGGGTGTGCAGACGCTCGAGGATGCACGGCGATGCGCGACGCTCGGTGTCGACGGCGTGTTGCTGTCCAACCACGGTGGCCGCCAACTCGATCGCGCGCCCGTGCCGTTCCACTTGCTGCCGTCCGTCGTGCGAGAGATCGGCTCGGACGTCGAGGTGATGATCGACACCGGGATCATGTCCGGCGCCGACATCGTCGCCGCGCTCGCACTCGGCGCACGGTTCACGCTCGTTGGCCGTGCCTACCTCTACGGACTGATGGCCGGCGGCCGCGCCGGCGTCGATCGCGCCATCCAAATCCTCTCCGAGGAGATCACGCGCACGATGAAGCTGCTCGGCGTCAGCACGCTCGACGAACTCCAGGCAAGCCACGTCACACAACTTCGACGGCTCACCTCGACCGTCAGCTGACTTCGGTCCAGAACACAGGCGGAGTTCTTGGTGGCTTCGCAGTCCGCCATCAAATCGACCGGTCCAAGCGTACTATCGTGCGTCAAGCGGGCATGAACGCGATCAAGTCTGAGCAGACACATCGTGAGCGGAAGGTGACAGCGATGCACAACGCTCACCACGTGAACCGATTCGTCGCCCACCGCGACAGAGTCAACGATGTCTGTTGACGACGTCGGTGGCGACGTCGATCAAGTGCAACTGATCCCGCGGCCGCCTCGCCGTGAGCAGCTTGGCCTGATCCGGCGCCTGTTGCGGACGCCGCAGACGGTGCTCGACGAGCTCAACGCGTCGTACGGGCCGATCTGCGAATTGGGTGGCGGCCCGCTGAGACTGGCTGTCGTCGGCTCGCCGACGTTGGTCCACGAGCTCCTGATGCAGCCGAACGACCGGTTCCGCGCCGACACCCCATTGAGCCCGTTCCCGTTCGTCGTCGGCAAGACCACGATGATCGCCAGCGACGGAGACGAACATCGTCGCCGACGGGGCGCCGTCCAGCACGCCTTCGGCCGGCGACGGCTGAACCGTTGGATTCCCATGATCGTCGAACGCACCGACGCCGCGATCGACGCACTGGTCACAACCGATCTCCAGCATGCGCCGACAGATCTCTATCCCGTTGGTCGGCGGATGCTGATCGAGATCGTGGTTCGTGCGCTGTTCGGCGAGCGACTCGTCGATCGCACCGCCGAGATCGACGCCAACTTCGCAAGAAGTCAGCGGTACCTGTCGAGCCCGCTGTACCGGCAGATCCCACATCCCATCCCGTTCACGCTGCGCGCGCGAGTACGCCGCGACCGTGATGCGCTCGATGCGCTGATCGATTCGGCGATAGCCGACTCGCGAGCCCAGGGTCCGGCGGGGCGCGGCGGACACGACGGTGGAGACGTGCTGGATGCGCTCGTGCACGACAGCGATCTGTCGGACGCCGAGATCCGCGATCAGGTGAAGACGCTGATCGGCGCCGGTTACGACACGACTGCGTCGTCACTGGCCTGGATCTTGTGGGAGGCCACGACCAACGCTCACGTCTGGCAACGCCTGCGCGACGAGGCCGACGAGGTGCTCGGACCACATGGTGAGCACCAGGTGATCGACGACCAGTCGCTGGCGAAGCTTCAGTTCGCCAACCGCACGATGCGCGAGTCCCTCCGTCTTCATCCAGCGTCGGGCGTCGGCGCGCGTGAGGCTGCAGTCGACCTTCGTGTCGGTCCGTACACGATTCGGAAGGGAACGCTGGTGCTGTGGTCGCCCTACCTGGTCGGCCGGCACGCCCCGACGTGGATCGACGCCGACCGCTTCGACCCTGATCGTCTCCTCGCCCTTGACGAGATGCAGCGCGGGCTCGCCGAGGCAGCGTGGGTCCCGTTCGGGCGCGGTCCGCGCATGTGCATCGGGTTCGCGCTGGCCCAGATGGAGCTCACACTCATCACCGCCCGCCTCGCCCAGCGTTTGAACGTCACACCGACCGCAGCGCGCCCACCCGAGCCAGTGGGGCTGGTCGTCAGCCAGCCCGCCGGCGGGGCATTCATGTACACGCGTCCCAGAGCGACCAACGACTGACGCGACGTCTGAGGGCGGTCGCCACGCTTACACGAGGGCGATGCCGGTGCGGTCGCAGACGTCTATCAAGCGATCGACATCGGGAGCGCCTGGCGTCGGCAGCGCCCGCTCGGTTGCCGGCGTGCCCATCGCGAGGAAGAAGTCCTCGAGGTTGTCGGCCGGCTTGCCCGAGCAGATGACGAGCATCCGTGCGGTGTCGGTGAGCACGCGGAACGTGTGCGCCGCCCCCCGGGCGACGAACGCGAACGTGCCCGGCGTGGCCAGCGCAACCTGGCCGTCGATCTCGAACTCGACCTCGCCCTCCAGGATGTAGAACGCCTCGTCCTCGTCGACCTGGACGTGCATCGGCGGGTTCGACGCCGCCGTGACGAGATGCTCGGTCAGGCTGTAGGCGCCGGCTGTCTCTGACATCGCCGCCTTGGTCGTCATCAGCGCGTTGAAGAACCAGGTTGCCTGGCCGTCGTCGCGGCTGCGGATCATCGTCGTCGGTTTGGTCGTCGTCGCGATGGTCGTTGTGGGATGCATGGTTGGCTCCTTCAAAAGTACTGCCCTGTGCAGTATCACTGCCTATTAGATACTGTCAAGGACACTATGTCAAGCACCAAGTCGGTGGAGCATGCGATAGAACGTCGACCCATGTCGCTGCCGCTACTCGTCATCGGCGCCGGGCGCATGGGTCGGGTGCACCTCGAGGCGATGCGGGCATCGGATCACGTGCGCGCCGTCGCAGTCGTGGAGCCGTTCGCTGCCGCGCGTGACGAGCTCCGCAACAGCGGCCTGGCGGTGTACGAATCGCTCGACGAGGCGCTCGCCGCCGGTGGGTTCGACGCTGCGCTGGTCGCAGCGCCCTCCGGCTTCCACCGCGATCTCGTCGATGCGCTCATGACCGCCGGCGTGCCGACGTTGTGCGAGAAGCCGTGCGGACTGAAGAGCACCGACACTCGACACGCCGCCGATTGCTCGGCAACGACGGGCACGCCGCTCCAGATCGGGTACTGGCGCCGATTCGTCCCCGAACTCCGCGCCCTTCGCGACGAGATCTCGAGCGGTGCGCTGGGCGAGATCGCTCTGATCCAGGCATGGCAGTGGGACGGCGAACCGCCCGCCGCTGCCTTCCGGCGCACGAGCGGCGGTCCGCTGCTCGACATGGGCGTGCACGAGTTCGACATGGTGCGCTGGCTCACTGGGCAGGACATCACCCTGCACGCCGTCGTCGACAGCGAGGTCAACTCGGTGGAACCGGTCGCGGGCGACCCGGAGAGCGTGCTCGCCACAGGCAAGTTGTCGGGCGGAGGTGTCGCGGTGATCTCGCTCGGCCGCCGATTCGACCACGGCGACTGCTGCTGGGTGGAGGTGATCGGCACGCACGGCTCACGGCGGTGCGAGTTCATGATGGGCGACGCCGGCGACGCCGTGTTCAAGCGCGCGCTGGTCGACCAGGTCGACGCTTTCGCAGCCCGCCTGCGCGGCGAGCCTTCCACCGCCGCCACCGCCGACGACGCGGTCGCCGCCCTCACCGCGGTGGAGGTGGGCACCGCGATGTACGCCAACAACACTCGATAGGGAGAACCGATGACCGTCACCGTCGCCAACGCACCCATCAGCTGGGGCGCTTTCGAGCTCACCGTCGGCATCCATCCCGGCGTCCCCGACGCAGACCGCATCCTCGACCTCGTCGTCGAGGCCGGGTACGACGGCATCGACCTCGGACCGGTCGGATTCCTCGGCCGGGGCGACGAGATCCGCACCCGGTTGGCCGAGCGCGGGTTGGGCCTCGCCGGCGGGTACATCGAGCTGCCCTTCTCGGATCACGCTGCGCTCGCCGAGAAGCTGCCCGAGCTCGACGACTTGCTCGACACGTTCGACGAAGCGGCGCCGGTCAACGGTCCGCGGCCGCGCCCAACGCTCGCTGACGGCGGGGCCCCGCATCGCAGGTCGTCGGTCGGGCGCTCGAGCGGCGACCACTCGCTGGGGCTCGACGGCGACGCCTGGGAGCGGTGGGGCGAAGGTGCCAACTCGGTGCTCGCCCGCTGTCGCGCTCGCGGGTATCAGCCCACTCTTCATCCCGAGGCGGGCACGTATGTGGAGGCGGCGTGGGAGATCGACCGCGCGCTCGAGGTGTCGGACTTCGGGCTGTGCCTCGAGAGTGGTCACCAACTCGTGGGCGGCGGCGACGCGCTGGCGACATTGGAGCGGTGGGGCGACCGCGTCAACCACGTCCACATCAAGGATGCCCGACGCGACGTGATCGACCGCATCGTCGCCGGCTCGATGCCGGTCGAGTCGATCTGGCAGGAGCGGGCGTTCTGCGATCTCGGCGAGGGCGACGTGCCGGTGGCCGAGATCCTCGGGCGGCTGCAAGCCATGGATTATTCCGGTTGGCTGGTCGTCGAGCAGGACATCATGCCGGGACCGGACGATCCCGACGCGGCGCAGCGGGCGCAGGTCGCCAACCGCGCCGTGCTGCGCGCCAACGGCTTCTGATCATGCAACGCGCTCGTCGAACTGGATCAGGCGCTCGAACCGCGTGACCGCGGTCTTGTCGCCGCGCTCGAGGTCGTCGTCAGCCGCCGGAGGTCGCCTCGTCGGCCAGACTCGCCTCGGTGGATTCCGTGGATTCGGCGGGCTCGGTTGACCGGCTCGGCAATGTCGTCGTCGTTGTCGTCGTC
>DASQTR010000568.1:0-6992 GCA_035641795.1 Ilumatobacter sp. | reverse complement strand
CTTGCGTTCGCTGTCGGGTGGATGTTGGGCCGGGGTGGCTCCGATGCCGATTCAGGGAATCCCAGCCCGAGCACGGCGGCGGCGCCCACCGTGCCGCGGGAGTTGACCGGTTCCACGCTGCCGACGGTCGAGGGCGAGCTGTTCGCGGCGACGACCACGCTGGTGCCCGGTTGGACCTTCGCCAGCGCGGGCGTCGACGACCGTGCGGCAGCGCTCGGCATCCGCGTCATCGGCGTCCGGCCGGGGCTCGTGCTCGAGCTCGACACGGCTACGGGCGAACTCGCCAAGATGCACGTGGAGACGCACGACGGGCAACCGCCGCACGTCGACGCCGGAGAGGACTGGATCCTGGTGCGCAGGACCGACAGCTCGTACGCGCAACTCTTCCGTGGCCGGGACGACCCGGTACCGGTCCGTGTGGGCCGCGCGACGAACGCGTTCCCGGAGCCGGGCACCGACCGTTTCTGGAGAGTGTTGACCGCCGCCCAACGCGACGCCCCTACACGCGTGGTCCAGATCGACCACGCCGGCGCCGAGTCCGGCGTGGCGTTCGAGTTCGAGGGACCTGGCCAGGTCGCCGGTGCCGATCCGGCGGGCGGCGTTGTGGTGGTCGCCCCTGGCGGGAGCTATCACGCCGGCACCGACGGCTCCAAGCGGCTGACGGCCGGTGACGTCATCGCCATCAGCGCTCAACAGGCGCTGATCACGGAGTGCTCCGACGACCTCACGACCTGTGGATTGGTCGTGCTCGACCGCGACAGCGGAGCCACCACGGCGCTCGAGCCGGTCCTGCCAGTCGGCAACCCGGACGTCCAGATCTACTCCTCCGGTTCCTCGTACGGCTTTCCGTCACTGCTGTCGGCGATCTCACCCGACGGGAGACACGCGCCGATCGTGATCAACGGCACACGGCTCCGGTTCGGTGTGATCGACCTCGAGAGCGGCGACGTTGCCCCGCTCGGTGTAACTCCCCAGTCGGGCCTGTGGTGGGCACCGGACGGCCGTTACGTGATGTATCTCTTCAACGAGCGGCTGATGTTGTACGACTTCGAGACTCGAACCGCCTTCGAGGTCGCGCCGGGGATGCACATGACAGCGTTCGCAGTCCGGCCGCGCAGCTGACCCGTCAGCCCAGCAGGTTGGCGAGTGCCGCTTCGGGCTTGGCGAGGTCGCGGCGGTTCTCCGCGGTGATGCGCGACAGGTAACTGACCGAGATCAGGTCGCGCTCGACGGCGCCACCGTCGGTGTGCGGCGGCAGGTCCACCGGGTCGCCCCACGTCATTTGCACACCGAACGTGTCGGGGTCGTCGGTGGCCACCAGCTGCCCGACCGCCATGGAACGCGGGGGGTCCGCTCCGACCTCGGTCATCTCCCACCCGGCGATGTCCGGGAACTCGAGGTTGGGCACGTTGAGATTGACGACCACCGGCGAGGCGGGCGGATCGGCGACGAGCCCGGCGACGAACACGCGGGCGACCTCGGCGGCAACATGCCACTTCTGATTCTGCACGATGTCGATCCAGCCTTGCCCCTCGATGCCCCAGCCGGTGACGGCCTGGCTCACCGCCACGCCAGAGACGCCGCCGTTGCGCGCCGCGAGGCAGGCGCCGACCGTGCCCGAGTAGTACACCGAGCGTCCCACGTTGGAACCGGGATTGATGCCCGACACGACGAGGTCGAAGGGGTCGCCGAACACCCCGAGCTTGGAGTACAGGACGCACAGCGCAGGCGGCCCGTTCAGCGACCAGGTCTCGGCGATGCCGTCCACCTCGCATCGACGGACCTCGGGGCGGAACTCGTACAGCGCCCCGACCGCGGCACCCGAGCCGGAGAACTCGCGGTCGGGCGCGACGATCACGACGTCACCGAGCTCGGTCAGCGCCCGCGCCAGCACGTGCAGGCCGATGCTGTCGATGCCGTCGTCATTGGTCACCAGGATGCGCACGACAACTGGATACCAGCGTTCGGCCAACTCCGCGCCCCAGTTTGGTGAACGCCGGCCGTGAATGTCGGGTCAGGGCGCGCGCAGATCCTGCGTCGGACGCTCGTCCACGGGCGCGGTCGGTGTGGGGCGCAGGCTGAACGAGAACACCAGCACGAGCCCCAGGGTGACGAGCATCATCCCTGGCAGCTGAGCCGCGACGAGCGCTTCGCCGAGTAGCACCCAGGCGAACATCGCCGACAAGGACGGCTGCCCGGCCTGGATGATGCTGATGGTAGAGATCGGCACGTGGTGCTGGGCGTAGTACAGCATCCCGTGCCCCACCATGCCGGTGAGCACCGACAGCATCGCCACCGCCGCCCAGGCCTCGATCGACAACGGCCAGATCTCGTCTCCGGCGGACACCAGCGCCACCGGCGTCGCGGTCACGACCGCGGCGGTCATCGCCACCGTCATGAAGTCCCACGGCGAAACGCCACGCACACGAGCTCGTCGGGCGAGCAACTGGTATGCGCAGAAGGCGATCACCGACAGCGCAACAAGCACGTCGCCCTCGACGCTCGCCACGCCACGCGACGGCCCGTTGGTGAGCACGATCACGAGCCCGACGAGACTGACGACCGACCACCGCAGCGCCTTCCAGTTCGGGTGCTCCCCGAACATCACCATGCCGGCCGGGATCAGCACGATCGGGGCCATGGCGTTGATGAACTCGCCGTGGGCGACACTCGTCTTGGTGATGCCCAGGAACAGGAGCGAAACGTTGACGCCGAAGCACAGCGCGGCCGGAACTGTCAGCCGCCAGGTCCGAGCGTCGGGCAACGCCGCGCCCGTTCGCAGGCGACGTCCGACGAGCAACATCCACCAGAGCACGGCTGAACCGATGAGCCGCCACCAGGCGATCACCGAGCCCGGCGTGCCGGGCCACTTGAGTATCGAGAAGCTGATCGCGAAGCACACGACCGACCCGACGACAGCCAGCATGCCGACGATCAGCGCCCGGCGTGGCGATCTGGGTTCCTTCACGGCGTCACCCCGCCAGGCCGGCTACTCCGCGACCGCTGGGCGTTTGAGATCGGGTTCGATGTAGATGAGGCGCGCCTCAGGCACTGCCGCGCGCACGTTTGCTTCGCTGGCGTTGATGGCTTCCGCGACCTCGTCGAAGGTGAGCCTCGAGTCGTACTCGACTTTGGCCGTGACCAGGATCTCGTCGGGACCGAGATGCTCCGTGCGCATGTAGATCAGAGCGTCGACGTGGGGCGACTCGCTGATCGCCTTGGTGATGGCGTCGACGTCGGAGGTGCTCGCCGCTTCGCCGATCAGCAAGCCCTTCATCTCGATCATGAGCACGATCGCGATCGCGATCAGCAGGAGGCCGATCGCGGCCGAGCCCAACGCGTCCCACCGCCCGTCTCCTGTCCAGTGCGCCATCAGCAGCCCGAACAGCGCGAGGAAGAGGCCGATCTCTGCACCGGTGTCCTCCAGCAGCACCACGGGCAGTTCCGGTTCCTTCGAGGTGCGGATGAATTTCCACCACCCCACCCCTTCGCCCTTGACGTGTCCTGACTCCTTCACCGCGGTGCTCAGCGACCATGTCTCGAGCCCGATCGCGAATACCAGGATCACCACGCCCACCCAGATGCTTTCGACCTCGTGCGGGTGGCGGAACTTCTCGATGCCCTCGTACAGCGCGAACAAGCCGCCCATCGAGAACAGCACCAAGGCGACGGCGAAGGCCCAGAAGTAGCGCTCGCGCCCGTATCCGAACGGGTGCATCGGCGATGCCTTACGTCTCGCCCGGCGCCCGCCGAGCATGAGCAAGCCCTGGTTCCCGGTGTCGGCCAGCGAGTGCACCGCCTCGGCCAGCATGCCGGCCGATCCGGTGATGACGAACCCGACGAACTTGGCGATCGAGATTCCGAGATTGGCGAAGAACGCGGCGATGATCGCTTTCTTGCTGCCCTCTGTCACGGCGACCAGGTTGTCACATCAACGTGCTGACAAGCCGAACCACGCGCTAAGGACACGCTCGTCACCGACCGGGCTCAGCTCGTCGGCGCGGCCGCTGTCGCGGTTCCAGAGCCGGAGGAGTAGCGCTTCGGCGGGACCGCGCAGCGCGGCAGCGCCCTTGGCGTGTGCGCGCTCGAGCTCGAACGCACCGTCGAGCGATACCAACCACTCGCCATGGGCGTCGGTGCAGTGGATGTGGAGGCTGCCCGCCGGCAGCGTGACCGACTCGCGCTGCACCAGCCGGCGCATCACCAGGTCGAGGTACTCGTCGATCCCGTCGCTCGCCAGCGCGGCTTCGATCGGTGTCGTCGGGCCGGTTGCGTGCTCGGCGTCCCAGCGGTGGATCGACGTCTCGTGCGCCTGGCGACGCGGCCACACGCGCCCGAGCTTGGCGACCGGGAACGGATGCCACGTCGGCCCCTCGAGGTCGATCGTGCGCAGCACCTCGACCAGCGTCGCGCCGCCCCTGACGAGCCAGTCCGCAAGGGCATCGGCGTCGAGATCGGGGTCGGGCTGGTAGTGGTCTCGCGACTCGGGCGGGGCGGCGTTGGCGGCGCAGTGCCGCGCCCAGCGATGGACAGCGCCCATATGCGCGGTGAGCTGGCGCAGGTCCCACGCCGGGCAGCCGCTGACCGGTGCGTCGAGCGGGCCGCGCCGGACAGCGGCGGCGAACCGCTCGATGTCGGCGGTGAGGTGCTCCAGGTACCAGTCGAGGTCGCCGCCCCCATCGGTGTTCACGAGGCGACGGTAGCCTCCTCAGTGTGAGTCCTCTCGAAGCGTTGGCGAGTCAGTCCGGGCATGCCACCGGCGCCAGCCGGCCGATCATCACGGTCACCGACGCCGCCTTGGCCAAGGTGCTCGAGCTCCGTGACGAGGAAGCCGACGCCGAGCAACTGGGGCTGCGGCTGGCGATCGCGTCCGGTGCGGGCGAGGATTTCAGGTACGACCTCAGCTTCGACGAGTACCTCAAGGCCGAATTCACCGACGAGGTGCGCACGCACACCGGTGGCGACGGCCGCACGATCAAGGTAATCATCCCCGGTGGCGACGTCGAACGGCTGCAGGACGCGACGCTCGACTACGGCGACGCCCAGGGTCTGGTGATCCGCAATCCCAATCGCCCGGCGCCGCCCAGCGTCGAAGGTCTCGTCCACGACGACGATCTGTCGGCCGAGATCGACGCGATGGTGGCCAACGAAGTGAACCCGGCGCTCGCCGTACACGGCGGTTTCGTCACCTATGTCGGCCACGACGGCGAAGGCACCGTCTACATGACGATGGGCGGCGGCTGCCACGGCTGCTCGATGAGCAAGATGACCATGCTCGAAGGCGTGCAGACGATGTTGAGCGAGGCGATTCCTGCCGTGCAGCGTGTGCGTGACCTCACCGATCACTCGACCGGCGAGAACCCCTACTTCACCTGACCCCAGCCTGAAGGGCGAAGGATTGCGCGTTAGCGTCGCGAGTGATGGCGACCACACTCTCCACGATCGAGCGGCTCGAGCGCGCCGCCGATTCGGGCAACGGCGTCCGGTTCGTGGGCCATTCCGTCGCTTCCGACGGTCCTCTGTTCGTGCCATGGCGCCAAATCCATGACGAGGCGCGCGCGGTTGGCGCCGCGCTGCAGGCGAAGGGACTGCTGCCCGGTGACCACGTCGCACTGCTCGGCCCGACCAGCCGCCAGCTGATCACGATCGTGCGCGGCTGCTGGTTGGCAGGCGTCGCCTCGATGGTGCTGCCGCTGCCGATGCGGATGGGGTCGCTCGAGGAGTTCGTCGACGCCACGCGGGGGCGCATTCGGCACGGTGACGCCAAGCTGGTGTTGATCGACGACCAGCTCGCCGAGTTCTACGCGCCGGCGCCCGGCGATCCGCCGATCGAGCGGATGGGCGGCATCCTGCCCGGGGCCCCCCATGTGCCTGCGGGCGACCGCCTGGAGACACCGCCTCCCGACCGCGAGCGGCTCGTGATCCTGCAGTACACGAGCGGATCGACCAGCGAGCCGAAGGGCGTGATGATCCCCGACCGAGTGCTCACTGCCAACATCGACGCCTGCTGCCAGGCGGCGGAGCTGAGCACGGGCGAGGTGATGGTGTCCTGGCTGCCGCTCTACCACGACATGGGGCTGGTCGGGTTTCTCGCGATCCCCATGACGACCGGCGTGCAGCTCGTGCAGGCGGCGCCGCAGGACTTCATGGCCAAGCCCGGCAACTGGATGCAGTGGATCTCCGACTGGGGTGGCACGGCCACGGCGGGTCCCAACTTCGCGTGGGTGCTGGCGACGCGCGCATTGGCACGGCCCGCCGACGCGGGTCCGCGCCTCGACCTCTCGACGCTCACGCTGGCGCTCAACGGCGCCGAGCCGGTCGATCCCACGGCGGTCGAGGCCTTCGTCGTCGCCGCCGAGCCGTTCGGCTTCCCGCCGGGCGGGGTCTTTCCGGCGTTCGGCATGGCCGAGACCGCGATCGGGGCCGCGTTCCCCGTTCGTGGCACGGGCATGGTGTGCGACACCGTCGACCGCGAGCTGCTCGAGCGGATCGGCGTCGCCAAGCCCGTCGATGTCAGCGACCCCGACGAGCTCGACCTGAGCGCCCGGCGGCTGCCGCTGCTCGGCACGGCGGTGGCCGGGATGGAGATGCGGGTCGTCGATCGCGTCACAAGGGAGGATCTGCCCGAGCGCCACGTCGGTGAGCTGCTCCTGCGGGGCACGTCGGTGACGCCTGGCTACTACAAGCGCGAGGCGGCCACGGCGGCGCTGTTCCACGACGGCTGGCTCTGCACCGGCGACCTCGCCTACCTGCTCGACGGTCAGCTCGTGCTGTGCGGACGGATCAAGGACGTCATCATCGTCGGCGGGCGCAACGTGTTTCCCGAGGACATCGAGCGCGCGGTCGGCGGGCTCGACGGCGTGCGCGCCGGCAACGTGATCGCCTTCGGCATGGACGGCTACAAGGGCAAGGAGTCGGTCGTCGTCGTCGCAGAGGTGCGAGCCGACGATCTCGCCGCCGTGCGCCTGGCGATCCGCCATCGCACGCTCGAG
>DASQTR010000567.1:0-14970 GCA_035641795.1 Ilumatobacter sp. | reverse complement strand
TTCGGCGTGCGCGGTGGCCAGAGCGGCCTCGGCCGCGGTCACCGCCTGCTGGAGCGGTTCCGTATCGGCGGCCGTCGTGCCTTCGTTGAGCTGTGCCTCCGCGATCTGGAGTTGCACCCTGGCATCGTCGATCGCGGCATCGGCGGCGGTCACCGCCGACGTTCGGCCCTGCTCGGCGACCGCGAGCTCGCCCTCGGCTTGGGTGTAGGCCTGCTGGGCTTCGGCGGCGGCTACGTGGAGGGCGGCGATCCGCTCCGGCGCGAATGGCTCCCCCGTGTCCGGATCGATCGCTTCCGGTTGCTGTGCCGCGTCGCGAACGGAGACGGCCGCGTCGCGGACGGTGCGGGCGGTGTCGCGGGCGGCACGCGCAGAGGCGACACGCTGATCCTGCTCGACCCGCGTCGTGGTCGCCGCGGCTTGCGCCTCGGGGACCGCATCGCGAGCGGAATCGGCGGCCTGCTGCAGCTGCAGACGTTGCGACTCAGGCAATGGCTTCTGGGCGTCGAGCAACGCCTTCTGTGCTTCGGTGACGCCGCGCTCAGCCGAGGTCACCGCATCACGTGCGGTGGTGAGATCGGTGCGCTGTTCTTCGGACGGCCCCTCGGCGGCGTAGGCGGCATCCGCGTACATCTGCTCGACCGCGGTCGCGGTGGCCGCATCGAACACGGTGTCGACGGTCCCGGGGTCGTAGCCCAGCCGCACCAGCGCCTGCTCGAGTTGCGCGACGTCCGGGCCCTGCGTGCCGATCACCATTCGCCGGTACATCGGCAGCTCGCCCTGGAGCACGAACACCGGGCGGGTCGTCACCTCGACGAGCATGTCGCCCTCGTTGAGCTCGGTGCCGACCTCGCGCAGCTCCGTCACGACCGCCGTCTCGCCGGGCGCGAGGCCGACGGCCCCGGCGAGCGTCACTGTGAGCGGTTCGTTGTAGGCGACCTCGCCGGATAGCGCCAGTTCGGACGTCAGTTGCCGCCGCTCCACCGGCACGGTGACGAACGAAGGCGTCGGTGCGCCGCGCGCTGCGGCGCGGTCGGCGGGCGACTGGATCCGGGTCCCGATCCACATCCCCGCCGCGCCCGTTAGCGCTGCGGCGGCGATGACGAGGAGGGCGGTACGCCGTCGACGGCGACCGTCGGCGCGGACGAGGTTGCCGGGTACCGGCTCGCCGCCTTCGGACGCGGCGGCGGCCGGCCGAGCGCCGACTTCAGGCGAGATTGCGTCAGATGCATCCGCGGGTGGGCCGTTCGTGGGGGCAGTGTCAGCGAGGTCGTCCATGGTGCTCCGTCCGTGGGTGCGGTCCGCGGCCGCGCCACAAGACGGCTGCCCCGGTTTTCGTTGAGACGCCCGACAGCCCGTCGCGGTTCCCGGCTACGACGTCGGTCATCGGACTGCCCCGCTCACCGCCGCAACACTAAGGGCGTTTCGACGTCGACTTTGGGAGTTTCGACGCGCCGTGACCCGACAGCGCAACGCATGACGTCATCGCCAACACCGCGCATTAGGCTGACCGGCGTGACGCTCCTGCGATTTCGGTGCCCCGGGTGGACGGCCCGGGAGCGCTGACGCCCGATACGCGACACGCACCTGAGTCCATCCGGGGAGCCCCCGACCCGCATCACTCCGACTCCGGAAAGGACCCACTCGTGATCGACCAGATCGCCGCCGCCCGTGACGCCGCGCTCGCCGAGGTCGACGCCGCCGACTCGCTGGAATCGGTAACCGCGCTCGAGACCCGGTTGCTGGGCAAGAAGGGCACGCTGGCGCAACTCAAGACGCGACTCGGCGGTCTCGCCACGGTCGAGGAAAAGCGGGCCGCCGGCCAAGCGGTGAACGAGGCCATGGAGGCGGTCGCCGAGGCGGTCGCCGACCGCACCGACGCGCTCGGCAGTGCGGCGGTGGCCGCACGCGTGCAGGCCGAGCGGCTCGACCTCACCGAGTTCGCCGGGAAACCCGTGCGCGGCCACGCCCACCTGGTGACCCAGGCGTGGGAGCGGCTCGAGGACGTGTTCATCGGGCTCGGATTCCAGGTTGCCGAAGGGCCGGAGGTCGAGACCGACTGGCACAACTTCGAGGCGCTCAACATGGGGCCGGACCATCCCGCGCGAGGTGAGTTCGACACGCTGTTCCTCCACTACGCGCCGCCAGGCGGACAGCCTGGCCGCACGCTCCTGCGTACGCACACATCGCCGGTGCAGATCCGCACGATGCTCGATCAGCCGCCGCCGATCTACATCGTCGCTCCCGGCCGCGTGTTCCGCCGAGACACTCCGGACGCCACCCACATGCCGGTCTTCCACCAGATCGAGGGATTCGTCATCGACCGCGACATCTCGCTCGCCGATCTCGCGGGCACCATCGAAGCGTTCACCAAGGCGTTCTTCGGCGACGACTTCACGTCCCGGCTGCGGCCGTCGTACTTCCCGTTCACCGAACCGTCGGCGGAGTTCGACGTGCAACGTCCCGACGGCTCATGGCTCGAGTTGGGGGGGTGCGGCATGGTGCATCCCAACGTGCTGCGCGCGGGCGGGATCGATCCGGAGGAGTGGAGCGGCTTCGCCTTCGGCTTCGGCATCGACCGCATGGCGGTGATGCATCACCAGATCGCCGACATCCGTGACATGTTCGCAAACGATCTCCGCTTCATCGAGCAGTTCTGACCAGGGCGCGGCTGATGAAGATCCTCTTGTCTTGGCTGAACGAATACGGCGATTTCGCCGAACCTTCCGATTCCGACGCCGTGGCGCGGTTGTCGGAGACGATGTCGCGCCTGGGACTGCCGCTCGAGGAGCTACGCCATGTCGGTGCCGTCGTGCAGGGCGTCATCACTGCGCGAGTCGAGCGCCTGGAGCGGCATCCCGACGCCGCAAAGGTCCAACGCGTGTACGTCGACGCCGGCGACGGTGTGCCCCGGCACGTCTGGTGCGGCGCGTTCAACATGCAGATCGGCGACATCGTGCCGATGGCGACGTTGGGGACCACGATGCCCGACGGTCGCACGATCGAGCGCCGAGGCATTCTGGGCATCGACTCCGAGGGCATGCTGTGCGCGGCCGACGAGCTCGGCCTCGGCGACGACCACAGCGGCATCCTGATCCTGCCGCCCGATGTCCCGGTCGGGGTGCCGTATGACGAAGCGCTCGGTCTCGAACCCGATGTCCTGCTCGACGTCGACGTCACCCGCAACCGGCCGGACTGCTGGGGTTACGTCGGCATCGCCCGCGACATCGCCGCCCAGACGCGGACCGAACTCCGCGTGCCGCGGCCGCAGCTGCCAACCGCAGGCGAACCGCGCACGGCACACGTGGAGCTCCTCGACGGCGAACGTTGCGGGCGCTTCACGAGCACGGTGATGTCGGGCGTTCGCGTGGGGCCGAGCGCGCCGTGGATGCAGCGACGGCTGACCGCAGCCGGCATGCGACCGATCACCAATGTCGTCGACGTGTCGAACTACGTCATGCTCGAGCTGAACCAACCGAATCACGCCTACGACCTCGAGCGGCTCGGCGGTGGCGGCTTCCGAGTGCGCACTGCCCGGGGCGGCGAGCGCATGACCACGCTCGACGGTATCGAACGCACGTTCACCGCCAACGATCTGTTGATCTGCGACGCCGACGACCAGCCGATCGGGGTGGGCGGCGTCATGGGCGGCCTCGACACAGAGATCACCGACACGACCACCACGGTGGTGCTCGAGATCGCGTGGTTCCAGCCGCTCACCGTGATGCAGACCGCGGCTCGCCTCGGGCTGCGCTCGGAGGCATCCGCCCGGTATGAGCGCGGCTGTGATCCGTACGTCATCGACGCCGCCATCGCCCGCTTCGCCGAACTGCTCCTCGAGACATGCCCCGACCTCGTCGTCCACCCGGGCACCGACGACGCGCGGGGTCCTGGTCTGCCGCCCGAGCACCGTCAGACCGAGGTGCGCGTCAAGGAGGTCAACCGGATCCTCGGTACCTCGCTCGGCGCAGACGACCTGCCGCCGTTGCTCGACCCGATCGGTTTCACCGTGTCGGGCAAGGGCGACACGCGGACCGTGGCATTGCCCTCATGGCGTCCCGACTCGGTGGCGGAGATCGACGTCGTCGAGGAGGTCGCCCGGCACTACGGCTACGACCGCGTGGGCAAGACACTGCCGACGTCGATCGTGCACGGTGGGCTCACGGTGCGTCAGCAGCGCCGGCGGCTGCTGCGTCAGGTGCTGCTCGGACTGGGCGTCTCGGAGGCGATGCCCAATCCATTCCTTGCGCCCGACACACAAGCCGAGGCGGGCATCGACGACGCCGTGATCGTGATCGCCAATCCGCTGGTCGAGGAGGAGAGCGTCCTGCGCACGTCGTTGCGACCGGGACTGCTGTCGGCCGTCGCCTTCAACGAGTCGCATCGCCGGTTTGGCGCCCGCCTGTTCGAGATCGCACACGTCTACCCGCCAGGCAAGGGGGAGCTCCCCGACGAGTACGAGGCGCTGTGCGTCGTGCTCGCCGGCGAGGAGGCGCCGGCAGCGATCGGCGTGTGGCGTGAGATCTCCGCCGCGCTCGGCGTCGGCGCCCGGGTCGACCAAGGCCGTGTGCCGCCAGGTCTGCACGCCACGCGGTCGGCGACGCTGCAGGCGGGCAAGGAGCCGATCGGCACCGTCGGCGAGGTCGACCCATCGGTGCTCGAACGGTTCGGCGTCGCGGAGCGGGTCGCCATCGTGGAGCTCGACCTCGATCAGGTGCTCGGTCGAAAGCCGAAGCCGGCGGCCTGGAAGCCGGTCAGCCGGCATCCTTCCAGCGATCTCGACCTCGCCTTCGTGCTGCCCGACGACGTGCCGGCGGAACGACTGGAGAAGGCAATCCGCCAGGGTGCCGGCGGGCTGCTCGTCGATGTCGAGTTGTTCGACGTGTTCCGCTCCTCGGCGTTGGGTGACGACCGTCGCAGCCTCGCCTACCGGCTCCGGCTACAGGCACACGACCGCAACCTCACCGATGCCGACATCGCACAGGTACGCCGCGCTGCCGTCACAGCCGCCTCGAAGCTCGGCGCCGATCTGCGAAGCTGACGCCGATGCCCGGCGAACACGATCTGGCGAGGATGCTCGCCTCGCTCGACGTGCAGCAACGCCCCGGCCTTTTCACGTTCGTCACCGGCGAGTGGCCCGGGTTGCGTCAGAAGGCGCACGCCGTGATCCAGGAGCACGAGGGCCCCACCTTGGTCGTCTCGATTTCCGATGCGGTCGAGGTCGGTGCTTCCGTCGAGTTCGTGGCCGTGTGGCTGACGCTGACGGTGTGGAGCTCACTGGAGAGCGTCGGCCTCACCGCTGCGATCGCGTCGGCGCTCGCCGACGCGGGCGTGCCGTGCAACGTCATCGCCGGCTACCACCACGACCATTTGCTGGTCCCCGCGGAACAGGCCGACGTCGCCTTGCGCGTGCTCCGCAAACTGAGCTCGCGCTGAGATCGCCGGGCGGCGTGCGGACAGCGAGTCAGTTGGCGCTGAGATCGTCAGGCGCGTTGGCAAGCCAGCCGAGGCGGCCACCCTGGCGCCGCAGTACCGTTCGCCACAACTGCCCCGGTTGCGGTGCGAACACATCGTCAGGCTCGGCGTCGAACACCAACCACGCGCCGGCCATGATCTCACCCTCGAGCTGCCCGGGACCCCAGCCGGCGTAGCCGCGGAACACGCGCACGGCGCTGACCCGGGCGGCAACGAACGCAGGATCCGCGGTCAGATCGGCCGACGCCACGCGGCCCACGACCGGCGAGAGATCCTCGCTGGCCTCGTTGAGGGGCGAGTTGGCGAGCGCCAGCGCGATGAGTGCGTCGGTCTCGACCGGCCCGCCCGCGAAAACCTGCGCCGGGGTCGCCTGCAGGTCTTCCCACCGGTCGAGCGGCTCACCGAGCTCTTCCTCGGTGGGTCGATTGATCACGACGCCGAGGGCGCCTTCGTCGTGGTGCTCGAGCACGAAGATCACGGTGCGGTCGAAGTTCGGGTCGTCGAGCGGCGGCGTGGCGACGAGCAACCTCCCCTTGGTGGGAGACGACGTTGGCAGCACGCTTACATTCTGCCCAAACACATACGTCGCGACACCCGGCATCGGGTCGTGCAACGTATCCGCAACACCACCGGCGCGGGCCGTGACGAACTAGAGACGGTATTGCATGGCTATGCGACCTTATGTATAGTCATGCGTCTATGCTGCAGGTCGGGATCATCGGTGCGTCAGGCTTCACGGGTGCCGAACTGCTTCGCCTCGTGGCGCAACATCCCCAGTTCGAACTCGCCCTCGCCACCGCGGATTCGCAGGCGGGCGCCTCCGCGGCGACGCTCTATCCGGGCTTGGCGGGCGCGTACCCGGGTCTCGTCTACGAGGCGTTCGATTTCGAACAGGTCGACGGACTCGACGTTGTGTTCCTCGGACTACCGCACGAGGCATCGTTGGCGTTGGCGCCGCAACTCGTGGAAAGAGTCGGTTGCGTCGTCGACCTGTCGGCCGCCTACCGGCTCAAGGACGCCACGCAGTATCCCGCCTACTACGGCTTCGAGCACGGTCAGCCGGCGCTGCTGGCGGAGGCCGCCTACGGGCTGCCCGAGCTGCACCGCGACGAGCTCAAGGACGCTCGGCTGATCGCCACGCCGGGGTGCTACGTCACGGCCGCGACGCTGGCCCTCCGGCCGCTCGTCGAAAGCGGCGTGATACAGCCGAGCGGTGTCATCGTCGACGCCGCCTCGGGCGTCACCGGCGCCGGCCGTAAGACCGATCACGCCTACACATTCACGACCGTCGACGAGGACTTCACCGCCTACGGACTGCTGACGCATCGACACACGCCGGAGATGGAACAGGAGATCGGCGCCCAGTTGCTGTTCACGCCGCATCTGGCGCCGATGAACCGGGGCATCCTCGCCACCTGCTACGCGCGGCCGGCGAAGGGCGAGCTCGACACTGCGGGCTTGATGGAGCTCCTGCGCGAGCGTTGGCGCGACGAACCGTTCATCGTCGTCACCGACGGTTCGCCGTCGACCAAGGCAACCCTCGGGTCGAACGCCGTGCACGTAACCGCCCGTTACGACGACCGCACCGCGACGGTCGTCGCGATCGCCGCCCTCGACAACCTCGCCAAGGGAGCGAGCGGAGGCGCCGTCCAGTCCGCCAACGTCGCCCTCGGCCTCGACGAGGCGGCCGGCCTGACGAAGGTCGGACTGGCGCCGTGATCGACGTTGCCGCGCAGAAGGCGGCGACGCTGGTCGAGGCGCTGCCGTACATCCGGCGTTTCGCCGGCAAGGTGGTCGTCGTCAAGTACGGCGGCAACGCGCTCGCCGGTACGAGCGAACACGACGCGCTGGCGCTGTTCGCGGAAGACATCGTGTTGATGCGACTCGTCGGGATGCGCCCCGTGGTGGTGCATGGCGGTGGCCCGCAGATCAGCGATCTCATGTCAAAGCTCGGCAAGCAGAGCGAGTTCCGTAACGGCCTCCGCGTCACCGATGCCGAAACGGTCGACATCGCCCGCATGGTGCTGATCGGTCAGGTGAACCCGCAGATCGTCAGCGCGATCAACGTGCACGGCAACTACGCCGTCGGAGTCAGCGGCGAGGACGGCGGGCTGATCCGAGCCAAACTGCGCGATCCCGATCTCGGCTTCGTCGGCGACATCGAGACGATCAATCCCGGAGTGCTGCTCGGTCTGCTCAAAGACGAGTTCATCCCCGTGGTGGCCACGGTTGGCACGGACGCCACCGGGCAGGGCTTCAACATCAACGCCGACACGGTGGCGGGTGCGATCGCCGAGGCGCTCGGTGCAGAGAAGCTCGTGTACCTCACCGACGTCGAGGGCCTGCGACGCGTCGTCGACGACCCCTCGACGCTGATCCGCCAGGCGAGCGCAGCCGACATCGACGCGTTGCTGGCCGACGGCACGATCGCCGGCGGCATGATCCCGAAGATCGACAGCTGCACGCACGCCCTCCGCAACGGGGTGCGCAACGCCCACATCCTCGACGGCCGCGTCGCCCACGTGCTGTTGCTCGAGATCTTCACCGATCAGGGGATCGGCACGATGCTGTTCGAGGGGAGCCCGCATGAGCCCGCACACGTTTGACACAGCGGGGCTGGAGCATTGCCCGTTCATGCCGGTGTTCGGCGCACCGGCGATCAGCCTCGAGCGCGGCAGCGGTACCGAGGTCTGGGACACCGACGGCAAGCGCTACCTCGACTTCTTGTCCGGGATCGCGGTCGTCTCGCTCGGGCACGCGAACGCAGTGGTCGCAGACGCGATCAGCCGTCAGGCTCACACGCTGCTTCACGTCAGCAACTTCTTCACGAATCCGCAAGCGACCGACGCCGCGATCAAGGTCAACGAGCTGCTGCTCGAGGCGACCGGCCACGACGGGCAGATCTTCTTCACAAACTCCGGCGCCGAGGCCAACGAGTGCGCGCTCAAGCTGGCGCGCAAGTTCGGCGGGCGGGGGCGCCATACCGTCGTGAGCGCGCTGGGCAGCTTCCACGGGCGCACGCTGGCGACGTTGGCCGCGACGGGGCAGCCCACCAAGCACGAGCCGTTCGTGCCGATGCCGGAAGGCTTCAAGCACGTCGCCTGGGGTGACCTAGACGCGTTGCGGGCCGCTGTCGACGGCACGGTTGCGGCAGTCCTGATCGAACCGCTGCAGGGTGAGGGCGGCGTCATCGCCGCACCTCCCGGCTACCTGGCCGGCATCCGCAAAATCTGCGACGAAGTCGGCGCGCTGATGATGGTCGACGAGATCCAGACGGGGTTCGCCCGCACCGGCACGTGGTTCGGCTTCCAGCACCACGACGTGGTGCCCGACGTGGTCACGCTCGCCAAGGCGATCGGCAACGGCATGCCGGTCGGTGCCTGCTGGGCCAAGCGCGAGGTCGCCGCCGTGTTCGAGCCCGGTGATCATGGCAGCACCTACAGCGGTACCGCGCTCGCGACCGCGGCCGTGAGCGCGGTCATCGACGAGATGCGCCGCATCGACGCACCGGGACTGGCGCGCAAGCAGGGCGGACGGCTGACATCGTTGCTCGAAAACATCCCGCAGGTGGCGTCGGTGCGCGGCGCAGGACTGCTGCTCGGCGCGCAACTGGCCGAGGGCATCGACGCGCCGGCGGTGTACAAGGCGTTGCTCGCACGCGGCGTGATCTGCAACGCCGTCAACACGTCGACATTGCGCTTCGCCCCGCCGCTGACCGTCAGCGACGCCGAGCTCGAGGAGGCGGCTGGCCTCGTCGCCGGCGTGCTCGCAGAGGTCGCCCCGTGACGAAGGCGCGCTCGTTCCTCGAGGTCGGCGACCTCACCGTCGACGAGCTGGGGACAGTGTTGGCGCTCGCCGAGCGACCGGTCGAGGCGCTCGGGCGCCCGCTCACGGGAGCGGGGGTGGCGTTGATCTTCGACAAGCCGTCCGCTCGGACGCGGCAGTCGATGGAGGTTGCCGTGGCCCAGCTCGGCGGCCATCCGGTCTACACGCGCGGTGACGAGATCGGATTCGACACACGCGAGTCGGTGGAGGACATCGCCCGCATCATGGAGGGGTACCACGCCATCCTGGCCGCGCGCGTGTTCGCGCACTCGATCGTCGAGCGTCTGGCGGCGGCGGCAAGCGTGCCGGTCGTCAACATGCTCAGCGACTGGTCGCATCCGCTGCAGGCCTTGGCCGACGCGCTGACGATGCAGGAGTGTCTCGGCGATCTGTCCGGCAAAACCCTCGCCTACGTTGGCGACTACAACAACGTCGCGCGCTCGCTCGTCGAGGTGGCGAGGATGCTCGACATGCACGTGCGACTCGGTTGCCCGCCGGGGTTCGACCCGGACGAGGCCGAACTGGAGCGGATCGGCGCACTCGGAGCGGCGTCGCTCGAGCTGGTGTCACGTCCGGAAGAAGCGGTGCGCGGTGCTCACGCCGTACACACCGACACGTGGGTGTCGATGGGTCAGGAGAACGACAAGGACGCACGCCGCCGCGCGTTCGAAGGGTTCACCGTCGACAGGCGGATGATGGAGCTCGCCGATCCGGAGGCGGTGTTCATGCACTGCCTACCCGCCTACCGCGGCTTCGAGGTCACGGCTGACGTGATTGACGGCCCGCGGAGCGTCGTCTTCAAGCAGGCCCATAACCGGCTGCACGCGTCCCGCGGCCTGCTCGCTTTCCTGGCAGGCGTCCGATGATCTCGGGAGGCGGCGAGCGTGGAGGCGAAGCACGGTGAGCAAGGTCCAACGCCAGCAGACGATCGCCCGCTTGATCGAGCAGAGCCAGGTCACCAACCAGCCGCAGCTGGTCGAGCTACTCGCCGGCGAGGGGATCACCGCCACCCAGGCCACCGTGTCACGCGACCTCGAGGATCTCGGCGCGGTCAAGGTCCGCGTGCCGGGTGGTGCGACCGTCTACGCCGTCCCCGAGTTCGCGCCCGAGCGCGTGGCACCACTCGACCATCTTCGCCGCGTGATGGGTGAATGGGTCGCGGAGGTGACGAGCTCCGGCAACCTCGTGGTGGTGCGTACGCCTCCGGGCTGTGCCCACGTCGTCGCATCGGCGCTCGATCGCAGTGGACTGGAGGGGTTGCTCGGCACGGTGGCGGGGGACGACACGATGCTGTGCGTCGCCACTGAGCCCGCCGGTGGCGAGCGCCTCGCGGACACCCTGCGCGACTTGGCAGGCATCGAGTCGAACGGGCCGGCGTGATGTCCGGCTCGACGTTGTGGCACGGCCGCTTCGAAGGCGGACCCAACGAAGCGCTGATGGCGTACACGGCGAGCCTGCCGTTCGACCGCCGGCTCTGGCGCGACGACATCGTCGGCTCACGCGCCCACGTGCGCGGCCTGGCGCGCGTTGGCTTGATCTCGAACGACGAGCGTGAAGCGGTGCTGTCCGCGCTCGAGCAGGTCGAGCGCGAGATCGACGACGGTTCGTTCGTGTTCGTCGAGGCCGACGAGGACATCCACACCGCGGTCGAGCGGCGCGTCACCGAGCTCGCCGGTCCGGCGGGCGCCAAGCTGCACACCGCCCGCAGCCGCAACGACCAGGTGGCAACCGATCTTCGCCTGTGGTGCAAACGCGAGCTCGTCGCAGTGGCACGCGCGATCCACGGTCTGCAGACGGTGCTGCTCGAGCGCGGCGTCGCCGCCGGCGAGACGTATCTGCCCGGCTACACCCACCTCCAGCGTGCACAGCCCGTGCTGCTCACGCACCATCTGCTCGCCCACGGATGGGCGTTCGCACGCGACGTCGATCGGCTACTCGCCACGGTTCGCCGCCTCGACGTCTCTCCACTCGGTGCCGGCGCGCTGGCCGGCACGTCGCTGCCGATCGATCCATCGGCCACCGCCGCCGAGCTCGGCTTCGGGCGCGTCTTCGACAACTCGCTCGACGCCGTCAGCGATCGCGACTTCGTCGCCGAAGCGCTGTTCGACCTGGCGCTGGTCGGCGTGCACCTGTCGCGCATCGGCGAGGAATGGGTGTTGTGGACGAGCGAGGAGTTCGGTTTCGTGGTCCTCGACGACGCCTTCGCCACCGGATCGTCGATGTTGCCGCAGAAGAAGAACGCCGACATCGCCGAGCTGGCGCGTGGCAAGGCGGGCCGCCTGATCGGCAACCTCACCGGCTTGCTGACGACCCTGAAGGGCCTGCCGCTCGCGTACAACCGTGACCTGCAGGAGGACAAGGAAGGTCTGTTCGACTCGGTCGATCAGGTGACGCTCGCCATCGCCGCCCTCGGCGGGATGATCGCCACGGCGACGTTCGTGCCGGCGCGCATGCAGTCCGCAGCCGACGCCGATGTGATGGCGGCGACCGACCTCGCGGAGCATCTCGTGGTCAACGGCACGCCGTTCCGTGAGGCGCACGCGGTCGTGGGGCAACTGGTGCGCCGTCACCTCGCAGGTGATGGAGGGCTCGGTGAGCTCGCCGGCGAGGCGATCGGCGCCGACGCCGCGGCGCTGGTGGCGCCCGGCGCAGGCGTCAGGCGCCGCAGCTCTCCTGGAGGCGCCGGCCCAGCAGCGATCGGCGCCCAGATCGAGGCCTACACGTCGATGCTCCAGAGTCAAACCGTCGCCCTCGACCTGTGATGGACGGCCCCCAGGCCGAGCAGAGCGGGCTCCGCCGCGGACGTCCGTGCGCCGATCCGCTTGCGCCCGAATCAACGAGCGGCCATTGGTGAAGCGATTGCGGCGGTCGATGTTGACTGGCGACGCGCCCGACGTGGCGCCGTTCCTCCTCAACAAGCTGCTGGTGCACGGCCCGTGCATCGGTCGCATCGCCGAGGTCGAGGCCTACCGCGAGGACGACGCCGCCAGCCATTCGTACCGCGGTCGCACGCCGCGCACGGAGGTCATGTTCGGCCCCGCCGGTCATCTGTACGTCTATTTCACGTATGGCATGCACTACTGCGCCAACATCGTCACCGGTCAGGAAGGACACGGCGCAGCGGTCCTGCTGCGGGCCGTGATCCCGGTGGCCGGCATCGACGTCATGACTGAGCGCCGCGGCGGCCGCCGCGATCTCGCAGACGGGCCCGCCAAGCTGTGCCAGGCGTTCGCAATCGGCCCCGCCCAGAACGGCGCCGATCTGTGCGTTGCGACCGACATCGGACTGTTCGACGACGGCACGCCACCACCGAGCGAGCCGGTGGTCGGGCCGCGCATCGGCATCACCAGGGCGATCGACGTGCCATGGCGATGGCGGGTCCCGCGCGAACAGCAGGTAGCACCCTGAACGCCGGGCGGTTTCGTGGGCGCCGCGTGGCATCATCGACGGCGATATGGATCTGACGACGACATGGATCTGATCGACGACCTCCGCGCGCGTGGTCTCATCCACGACTCGACCGACCTCGAGTTCCTTCGGTCGCGGCTCGACGAGCGGTCGGTGGGGGTCTATGTCGGCTTCGATCCGACCGCCGATTCGCTGCACGCCGGGCACTTGCTCGGCCAGCTCGCTCTGCGCCGGTTCCAGATGGCGGGCCACCGGCCGTTCCCGCTCGCGGGCGGCGCCACCGGCATGATCGGCGACCCGGGCGGCAAGTCGGAGGAGCGCAATCTGCTCAGTCGTGAGGAGCTGGCCCACAACGTCTCGCGCATCAAGGCCCAACTGCAGCGGATCCTCGACTTCGAGCCCGGGCCGTACCAGGCGACGCTCGTCGACAACGCCGACTGGACGGCCGGCACGAGCATGCTCGACTTCCTGCGCGACGTCGGCAAGCACATCACGGTCAACCAGATGATGGCGAAGGAGTCGGTGAAGGCCCGCCTGTCGGGTGACGCCGGGATCTCGTACACCGAGTTCAGCTACATGCTGCTTCAGGCCAACGACTTTCGGCACTTGCACGAGCACCACGACGTCGAGGTCCAAATGGGCGGCTCGGACCAGTGGGGCAACATCACAGCCGGCATCGACCTGATCCGCAAGACCACGGGAGCGGCGGCGCACGGTCTGACCTGGCCGCTCCTGGTCCGCGCCGACGGCAGCAAGTTCGGCAAGACCGAGGGTGGCGCGGTGTGGCTCGACCCCGACCGCACGACGCCATACCAGTTCCGCCAGTTCTGGATTCAAGCGCCCGACGACGTGATCGCGGACTACTTGCTGCGGTTCTCGACGCGGCCGCTCGACGACGTGCGGGCGACGATCGTTCAGCACCAGCAGGCGCCGGAGCTGCGCATCGGCCAGCGGGCGCTGGCGCACGAGCTCACCGAGCTGGTGCACGGGGCGGAGGCGGCGCAAGCGGCCGACGAAGCGGCCGACGTGCTGTTCGGCGCCGACCCGACCGGAACGTCCGAGGCAGCACTCGCCGCCGTAGCCCGTGAAGTGCCCTCGTCGCGGGTAGCGACCGGCGATCTCGACGACGTCGTGGGGTTGCTCGTGCAGGTCGGCCTGGGAAGCTCCAAGAGCGACGTCCGGCGAACGCTCGATGGCGCAGGCTTTCGCAGCAACGGGGTCGTGCTCGACGCCGGCACTCGTCTGTCGGAACAAACCCGCCTGCACGGGCGTTACCTACTCCTGCAACGGGGACGTAAGTCGCACCACCTTGTCGAGGTTTTTTCCGGATGACGGGTTGTGGCTGCGGAGCCCGTCGAGTAGTGTTTCAGTCCGCCCCACCGACGGCTCACCGCCTCCGGAAGGGCAAGCACCAAGCCCGCTGAAGTCAGCGCGGAAGTGCGAGAGCTTCGGCTCCTTGAAAACGGAAGAGAAGACAGAACGCCAGTGCGGGCAGTTCGGTCAGGGGAGGCCAAGATCTCTAAGGAGGGCGAGGTCTCTGAGACGGAACTGCTTGTCAATTCGTTGCCGGGTTCCCACCCGGTGACACAAAGTTAATCAGTCAGATCGCGGGGCAGCCGGAGATTCCACCGGTCCTGCGCTCGACAACAGTCGTTCGTCGCCCACGGCAACCGCGGTGGTCGGCGACAGGCTTTCGTTGGAGAGTTTGATCCTGGCTCAGGACGAACGCTGGCGGCGTGCTTAACACATGCAAGTCGAACGAGGTTCAGCCGACCCTTCGGGGAGAGCGAAGACCTAGTGGCGAACGGGTGCGTAACACGTGAGGAACCTGCCCCGGACTTGGGAATAACAGTCGGAAACGGCTGCTAATACCGAATATCTCCGTAGCGTCGCATGGCGCATCGAAGAAAGCTTTTGCGGTCTGGGAGGGCCTCGCGGCCTATCAGCTAGTTGGCGAGGTAACGGCTCACCAAGGCATCGACGGGTAGCTGGTCTGAGAGGATGATCAGCCACACTGGGACTGAGACACGGCCCAGACTCCTACGGGAGGCAGCAGTGGGGAATATTGCACAATGGGCGAAAGCCTGATGCAGCAACGCCGCGTGCGGGAAGAAGGCCTTAGGGTTGTAAACCGCTTTCAGCAGGGAAGAAACTGACGGTACCTGCAGAAGAAGGTGCGGCCAACTACGTGCCAGCAGCCGCGGTGACACGTAGGCACCAAGCGTTGTCCGGATTTATTGGGCGTAAAGAGCTCGTAGGCGGTTC
>DASQTR010000566.1:0-15371 GCA_035641795.1 Ilumatobacter sp. | reverse complement strand
TCGGCGACGGCGCCGTTGACGCGCACGCGCCGGTCGTCGATCAGCTGGGCGGCTTCGCCGCGGCTGCCGGCGAGGCCGCGCCGCACGAGTTCGGCGTCGAGTCGTCGCCGGCCGCTCACTCAGACGAAACCGCGCGGGTGCTCACCTTGCGAACACCCGAGGTGCCGACCGCACCGGAGGAGGTGCGCTTGGCAGCAGACTTCTTGGCGCTCGACTTTTTCGCCGCCGACCTGTTGGCAGCCGACTTCTTAGAGGTCGACTTCTTGGAGGTCGACTTCTTGGACGTCGCCTTCTTGGAGGTCGACTTCTTCGACGCCGGCTTCTTGCTGCCCGACTTCTTGCTCGTCGACTTCTTGCTCGTCGACTTCTTGCTTGCCGGCTGGTTCGTCGTGGCTTGTGGCTCGCCCGCGATCGTGGGCGTGCTCGAGCTCTCCGCGGGCGGTGGGCTAGCCCTCCCCGCGACGTCGCCGGCGACGCCGACGATCCCGCCCGTGAGCGAGGATGCGAGCGACTCGAGCCTGGCTTCGACCTCGTCGAACCGCGCCGACAAGGCCTTGACCTGCTTGGCGACCTCCGACTGCACGAGGGCGGTGATCCGGTCTGTCGTGTCGCGACCGCGGCTCAACATCGCACGCAGCAGCTGCTCCGCATCTCGGCGACGGACGTCGCCCGACTTGACGAGTTGCCTCACGACCGCTTCTGCCTGCTGCCGGGACATCTCCGTGAACTGCGCGCCCGCCTCGACAGAGCTCTTGATCGTTGGCTTCGCCATGCCGAAAGCGTACCCAACGGGCAAATTGCGAGAAACTAGGAGAGGTCCCCGCAGATCACGTCGGCGACCGCCGCGAGATCCGGCAGGTCCATGGCGGCCGACCCGTCGAGCGTCGCCCCGGGGGCCGTGACGCCCGTGCGCACGAGCACGAACGGGCAGCCGAGCGCCTCGGCGAAGCGCCCGTCGGTCGACCAGCGGTCGCCCACCATCACCGCCGTTCGGCTGCTGAACTCGGGCCCGCAGCGCTGGCGCACGAGTGCCGCCATCGGCGGATAGGGCTTGCCGGCGATCGTGGGAGTGGAGCCGGACGCAGTTGCAACCGCGGCGAGGATCGCTCCCCCACCAGGGATCAGTCCCGCCGGCGTGGGGTACGTCGCGTCGTCGTTCGTGGCCAGCAGGCGGGCGCCTTTGCGCACGGCGTCACTGGCGATCCGCAGCCGTTCGTAGTCGAAGTCGCGGTGGAAGCCGACGATCACGGCGTCGGCCGCGCCCTCCGCGATCGGCGTTGCGTTGCGGGCGGCGACCGCCTCGTAGACGCCGGGTCCTCCACAGACCAGCACCGTCTCACCCGGCTCGACGAGGAACGCAGCCGCCTGCGCCGATGTGGTGACGTCGTCCACGGCCGGGACCCCGATCGTCGCCAGCGCCGCCTCCTGCTCGCCCAGCAATGCGAACGAGTTGTTGGTCACGAACAACACCCGTCGGCCCGACGCACGCAAGCGGGCGATCGCTTCGGGGGCACCGGGGATCGGCTGGCGCGCCAGCCAGACGACGCCGTCGAGGTCGCACAGCACGAAGCGCACGGCCGACCAATCACGATTCGGTCTGTGGTCGGCCACCGGCACGCGTCCGTTGTAGCAAACCATCGGGCCCTGCAGCTCAGCGCTTGGGCGGCGTCCGCGAACCGAGTAGAAACATCGCGTGCCGCGGTTCGATCCGTTCCCCGCCCTCCGCTACGCCGCCGCCGACCTCGGGCCGCTCGTCGCCCCGCCCTACGACGTGTTGTCGGAGAGGGACGTCGACGAGCTCGAGGCTCGGCATCCGCACAACATCGTGCACGTCGACGTTCCCCGCGAGCGCGACGGCGCTGAGAGGTATGAGGCCGCCGCTGCAAGGCTGCGCAGTTGGATCGCCGAGGGCGTGATGGTGCGGGATCACGAGCCCTCGTTCACGCTCTACCGCATGAGCTTCACGGACGAAGCCGGGCGGGCGCGCCGCATCGTCGGCGTGGTGGGCGCGCTCGAGGTCGTCGACGAGGGCGCCGGCGGGGTGCTCCCACACGAACGCACGACCCCTAAGGCGTCGACGGATCGGCTGGACCTGACGCGAGCGACCGCAGCCAACCTGTCGCCGGTATGGGGTCTGTCGCTCGCCGACGGGCTGACCACAACGCTGGCCGCGCCCGCCGAACCGGTCGGGTCTGTCACGGTCGACGGCGTCGCGCACAGCGTCGAGCGAGTGACCGACCGGGGCCGGATCGCGGAGATCGCGGCCCGGGTCGGCGGCGACGACGTGCTCATCGCCGATGGCCATCACCGCTACTCGGTCTCCCGCACGTACCGAGACGAAGTGCGGGCCCGCACCGGCACATCGCACTCCGCGGCTGAGCTCACGCTGGCGTTCGTCAGCGAGCTGGTCGAGGACCAGCTCAGCGTGGCCGCGATCCACCGTGTGTACCGGTCGATCGACCGGAGCGAGTTGCTCGGCGCGCTCGAGGCCGGGTTCACCACCTCACCTGCGGGACCGGTTGATTCAGGCACGCTGGCGGCGATGCGATCGCGCGGATCGCTGTGCCTGCTCGACCGCGATGGCAACGGCACCTGGCTCGACGCGCGGCCAGGCGCGTTCGACAGCGTGCGTCCCATAGACGGTGCGTGGTTGGAGCACCTGCTGGCCACCAGCGGGGCCGACGTCGACTACCAGCACGGCGTCGACGAAGTCCGCGCGTTGATGCGCGACGATCCGTCCGTGGTTGCCGCCGTGCTGATCAGGCCCGTGAGTGTCAGCGAGATCGAGCGCACGGCTCGCGAGGGACTGCTGATGCCGCCCAAGTCGACATTTTTCACGCCGAAGCTTCGCACTGGTTTCGTGGTGCGCGAACTGGCGTAGCGCGTCAAGCGGCGTCCTCGAGTAGCGCCACGACGCCCTCGATCAGTTTCTGCGCGGCGCGGGCGCGCGACGCGCGCACGACCCTGTGAGCCAGCACCTCGGTTCGCGACTGGGTCGCTCCACCGGCTCGGAAGAAGCGCCTCCGCACCGTGCCGGTGACGACGACCTCGTCGCCACCGGCGCAGTCGACCGTGGCCGCCTCGACCACGACCGGCACCGAGACCGACACCTCGTCGACGAGCGTGGTGACCTCGAGGTTGACGATCACCGAGCCGGACGGAAGCTCACGCGACCGCGGCTCGCTCGACACACGCCCGCGGAGCACGACGACATTGTTGGCGTTCATGACATGACCCTTCGTTGGCAGAAACGAGGGGGAAGTCGGTGAAGCTCAGGTTAGAGCCACGGTGTGACAGCGCCTCGGATCTGGCGATCGGCCGTGACTCGTAACCCCGAGACCGGCGCCGATGCCGGCTGTGACGTGCCGCTATCAGGACGTGCGCCGTCAGCGAGAGTCCGACCTCACGCGCGAACCCTCGCCGTCGCCCTCCCTGGACTTCTGGGACTCCATCGCCCGCAGACGCAACTCGCGGCCGGCGGCGATGTCCTCGGCGAGGGCCTCTGCTTCCTTCTCCGACTTGGTGGTGTCGCGCGGAGGAAGCTGCAGCACCTCCTCGGCTTCGATTCCGGCTTCCAGTTCACGGGCTCGCTCCAACTCGGCGTCGAATTCGGCGCCGAAGAGCAATGCCATGTTGGTGATCCACAGCCACAGCAGCATGATGATCACTCCCGCGAGCGAGCCGTAGGTCTTGTCGTAACTGCCGAAGTTGCCCACGTAGAGCCCGAACGCCACCGAGCCGACGACCCAGATCAGGATCGCAAGACCGGCCCCGACGCTCATCCACCGGAACTTGGGCTGCTGCACGTTCGGGGTCGCGTAATAGAGGACGGCGACCATCATTGCCAGCACGAACAGCATGAGCGGCCACTTTGCGATGTTCCAGACCGTCACAGCGGTGTCGGACAGGCCCAGCCGTTCGCCGACTTCGCTGGCGAGCCCACCGCTCAGCGCGAGGCCGAGCAGCATCAGGGCGGCGCCGATGATGAGCACGAGGCTCACGAGCAGGTTCAGCGGGCGAAGCTTCCAGAACGGCCGCCCTTCGTCGACCTCGTAGATCGTGTTCATCGCCCGGCCGAAGGCACCGACATATGCGGAAGCGCTCCAGAGCGCCAGCAGCGCACCGAACACGAGCGCGAAGCCGGCGCCCCTGTTTTGGGTCAGCTCTTCAATCGTTCCGCGCAACTGGTCGGCGACGTCCTCTTGCCCGAGATCCGTGATGAGTCTGATGACGGACTCGGCCGTGCTCTGGGGATTCCCGACGACGCCGACAAGCGAGGCGAGCACGATGAAGGCGGGGAACGCCGACAGCACCGCGTAGTAGGTCAGCGCCGCCGCCAGATCGGTGCACTGGTCGCGTTTGAACTCGGCAAACGCCATTTTTGCGGTGTGCTTCCACGACCGTTTCGACAGGTCCGGAGGTGATTCGGGCTTTCGCGGGTCGTCTGGAGCTGGCGCCGTCGCAGCCTTGGCGGCGGCCGTGCCTTCGTCTGCGCTGGCCATGCTGGACCTCTACCCGCCCGACCGGGGCGATGAATCCCCGGTCAGCCCTCAGGCGGCAGTCAGGTCGAGGAGGCGGCGAAGATCTGGTCGATCGTCTTGTCGAGCGCGTCGTCGAATTCGGGGTCGCTCATCTGCACGGTCAGGCCCTCGGTCAGGGCCCGTGAGAAGCTGGCGATCATGCCGTGGTTGCGGGCCAGGCGTTCGTTGGCCTCGTCACGGCTGTAGCCGCCAGACAGGGCAACCACGCGCAAGACCTTCGGGTGCTCGATCAGCGGCGCGTAGAACTCGTCGACCGTCGGGATCGACAGCTTGAGCATGACCTGGCGGTCGGGCGGCAGCTCGTCGAGGTGCCGAAGGATCGAACCGAGCAGCAATTTCTCGGACTCGGCCTTCGTCGGGCTGTGGATGTCGACCTCGGGTTCGATGATGGGCACCAGGCCGTGGGCCACGATCTGGCGCCCGACCTCGAACTGCTGATCGACGACATCCTCGATGCCGTGCTCGTCGGCCTGCGCGATCACCGAACGCATCTTCGTGCCGAACACGCCCGCGGCGACGGCCCGCTCGAGCAACTCGTCGAGCCCGGGGATGGGCTTCATGACCTGCGTCCCGTTCGACTCGTCCGCGAGCCCCTTGTCAACCTTGAGAAAGGGCACGACGCCCTTCTGCTTCCAGAGGTACTCGGCGGACCCGAGCCCGTCGATCTCACGCTCCATCGTGTTCTCGAACAGGATCGCGCCGAGCACACGATCGCCCCTGAAGCTCGGGCTCTTGATGATCCGCGTCCGCATCTCGTGTATGCGGTCGAACATCTCCTGTTCGTTGGAGTACTGGCTCTCGTCGACGCCGTACAGGCCCAGCGCCTTCGGGGTGCTGCCGCCGCTCTGGTCGAGGGCGGCGATGAAGCCGTTGTCGTTCCTGACGTGCTCGAGCATCTCGGTCATGTCGCGAAACCTAGTGGCTGACGGTGATCGCCGCTTCCCGCGGGTCGGTCTGGAACGCATCTGCGTTGCCGTCGTCGGTGATGTTGTCGATCCGGTCGCCGAGCCAGTCGAAGAAGCTCTTCTGCACGAAGAACTGATAGATGAACCACGCCATGAGCACGATGAACGAAAGCATCAGCGCCACCTTGAACCAGCGCATGAACCTGTTCGTGTACTGAGATATCAGGGGCGGAATCGAACCCGTGATCGCTCGCGCCCTGGCCTCGAAGTCCTGCGCCGCGCGCTGGGCCTCGGCGCGAGCTGCCAACCGAACCTGTTCGACGACGGCCGCTGTTTGGGCTGGCACATGCGCGGCGTTGCCGAGCTGCGCCGGGTCGAAGGGCTGGTCACCGACTAGCTGCGCTGTTTGTGCCTGCGTCTCCAACTCGCCCTGCGTGTGGGAGCCGAGCGGTCGCAGGCGGTATCGGTCGAGCCAGTCGGTGCCGTCCCACCAGCGCAAGCGCGTGCGTCCCTCCGGATCGGGGTACCACCCGGCCCGGGGAGCGTCGGAAACCTTCATCGCCGTCCCGGCATCTTCACCGCTCGTCGGGTAGTTCGACCCGCTCGCGCTCGTCCGGGATCGGCAGCCCGCGCTTGGGCCGCACTTCGTCGGTCCCGTCGTCAGGGTTCACGGCCGCGCTGATGGCGGCGACCGTGCCCAGCAGTCCCGCGAAATCGGCCGGTATCACGAGCTTGGTAGCTCGCCCGTCACCGATCCGGCTCAGGGCTTCCAGGTACTCGATGGTGAGCACGGTCTGGTCAGCCTCGGCGGCTTTGATCCCTGACAGGCGCGCGTTGGCGGCGTCGCCCTCACCCTGTCCGATCATGATCAGCCTCGTCCGGTCGGCCTGGGCGCGCAGCTCGATCGCCCGCGCCTCGCCCTCGGCATCGAGGATCGCAGCCTGCTTGCGTCCCTCTGCCGCGAGCACGGCCGACTGCTGCTCGCCGTCGGCGCGCGCGATCGCAGCCTCGCGGTAGCCGGCGGCGGTCGTCACCGTCGCCCGCCGGTCGCGCTCGGCTCGCATCTGGGCGTGCATCGCCGACACGATGTCCGGCGGCGGGTCGATGCGCTGGATCTCGACCCGCACCACCTTGACGCCCCACTTGTCGGTGGCGTCGTCGAGCACCTCGCGCAGTTGCGTGTTGATCGTGTCACGGGAGGTCAGCGCCTTGTCGAGCTCGAGGTCGCCGACCAGGTTGCGCAGGTTGGTCTGGGCGAGCTTGGTGATGGCGAGGAAGAAGTCGGCGACGTTGTACACGAGCCGCTGCGGGTCGGTGGCCTCGTAGTAGACGACGGCATCGACCGACACAACCACGTTGTCGGCGGTGATCACCTCCTGCGGTGGAACGTCGACGACCTGCTCACGCATGTCGATCAGGCGCATCGAGTCGATGAAGGGCAGGATCAGCTGCAGCCCGGGATCCTTGGTTGCCTTGTACTTCCCGAGCCGTTCGACGAGCCCGCGCTGGAACGGCCGCACGATCTTGACCGCCGCCGCCAGGATGGCGATGCCCACGATCGCCAGTGCGACGACCACGATGATGTAGATCACGTCAACTCCTCACCCGCTGTTGTTGCTCTCTGCGACGACCGGCGTCACGACGACGCGCGTGCCCCTCATCGACAAGACCGTCACGCGCTGCCCCACCGGGATCCCGCCGTCGCCGCCGGCCAGCGCGCCCCACACTTCGCCCTCGATGCGCACGCGACCCTTGCGATCCTCGTCGTCCGGCGAGATCTCGGTCGTCACGATGCCGATCATGCCCACGAGCCGGTCGGCGCCGACGCCCTGGGGCTTGGGCGTGTCGCGCATGAAGCGCTGCGCCCAGCGGTAGAGGATGAAGAACAGGATCGCCCCGCCGAACACGAACACCGTCCACTGCACCTCCACCGGTACGCCGTAGAAGGCGAGGATGCAGGCGATGAATGCCGAGACGGCCCACGGCAGGATGATGAACGAGCCGCCGACGAAGACGAGCTCGACGAGGGCGAAGACGACCGCCGCCCCCAGCCAGATCCAAGGCCAGACATCGGGGTCGAGCCCCAGGTCGAGCATCGCGTAACTGTACGCAGGCGCGCCGTGTGGGCAACGCGCTACTCGACTCGCGGCAGCACGCGGATTCCGAGTTCGTCGAGCTGCTTGCCTATGACAGGTGTCGGTGCGTTGGTCATCGGATCGGCACCGCTCTGCGTCTTCGGGAAGGCGATCACCTCGCGGATGTTCTCCTCTCCGGCGAGGATCGCCACCAGCCGATCGATGCCGAACGCGAAGCCGCCGTGCGGCGGGGCTCCGTAGCGGAAGGGATTGAGGAAGAACCCGAACTTGCGATCGGCTTCCTCCTCGGTGATCCCGAGCAGCGCAAAGATCTTGGCCTGCAGTTCGGGCTGGTGGATCCGGATCGAGCCCGAGCCGAGCTCCCAGCCGTTGAGCACGAGGTCGTAGGCCTGGCTACGCACCGCCATCGGGTCGCTGTCGAGCAGGTGCACGTCGTCGGGGTGCGGTTGCGTGAACGGGTGGTGGGCCGGCTTCGGTCGCCCGGTGACGGCATCGACGCCGACGAACATGGGGAAGTCGACGATCCAGATGTACCGGTACGGGCCCTCGTGCACCGGTGGGCGGCCGAGATCGTTGCGGAGCTGGCCGAGCACCTCACACGTCGTTTGCCACTCGTCGGCCACGATCAGCAGCAGGTCGCCGGGCTCGGCGTCGAGTCGCTTGCACAGCTGAGCCTGCTCACCCTCCGACAGGAACTTGACCACGGGCGACTCCAGCGTGCCGCCCGCCGCCACCTTGAGCCAGACGAGACCTTTGGCGCCGAGCTGCTTGGCGGCGTCGGTGAGGCCATCGAGCTTGTTGCGTCCGTACTCGTCGGCCTTTCCTGCGGCGTTGACGCCCTTGATGCATGCGGCGCCGGCGAACGCCTTGAACTCGGTTGCCGCGAACGCGTCGGTGAGCTCGGTCAGCTCCATTCCGAAGCGCAGGTCGGGTTTGTCGACACCGAAGCGGTTCATCGCCTCGTGCCACGTCATCTTCCCGATCTCGCCCGGGTCTTGGCCGGCGGCGCGGGCGGCCGCCAGGACGGCGTTGCCGATCGCTCCGTGGACGTCGTCTTGGTCGACGAAGCTCATCTCGGCGTCGAGCTGCATGAACTCGTACTGTCGGTCGGCACGCAGATCTTCGTCACGGAGGCAGCGTGCGATCTGGTAGTAACGATCGATGCCGGCCACCATCAGGAGCTGCTTGAAGAGCTGCGGGCTCTGCGGCAGGGCGTAGAACGATCCCGGCTGCTGGCGGCTGGGGACGATGAACTCGCGAGCCCCTTCCGGTGTCGACGGCACGAGCATCGGCGTCTCCACCTCGACGAATCCTTGCTCCTCCATCGCCCCACGGATGGCCGAATTGGCTGCTGCACGCAGACGAAGGTTGCGCTGCATGCGCTCGCGGCGGATGTCGAGGTATCGGTACTGAAGGCGGGTGTTCTCGGCCACGTTGTCGGCGCGCTCACTGATCGGGAACGGCGGCGGCTCGGCGACGTTGAGCACCTCGACCTCGCAGCGCTGGACCTCGATCTCGCCGGTCGGCAACCGCGAATTGACGTTCTCCTCCGGACGGGCGGCGACCACCCCGGTGACGCGAACGACGTACTCGGCCCGCACGTCGACGCTGTTGTCGACGACGCACTGCGTGACCCCTGTGTGGTCGCGAACGTCGACGAAGGCGAGCGCGTGACCGTGCTCGCGGCGCGTGGCGACCCACCCCGCAAGCGTCACGGTCGATCCGATGTGTTCCTCCCGGAGCTCACCGCACTGGTGAGTCCGCAGTGCGGTGCTCGTCACCTGAAGACACTCCGATCGTGCGAGCGAGCGAGCGCCAGCGAGCGAGTGGCAACCGGCTGCGCAGGCGGCAGGTGGCGTGGCCGGGGAACGCAATTGATAGTCATGTGTGTCCTGGGAATCGGGTGGTGAGATCGAAGACGAGATCAGCGCGGGTGACCGTTGTCTGCTCGCCGTCCCCGCGCAACGGGCGCACGATCGCGGTGCCCGCCGCCAGCTCGTCGGAGCCGACGATCACCGCGTAGTCGGCGCCGCTGCGGTCGGCGGCCTTCATCTGGGCCTTCATGCTGCGGTTCTCGAAGGCTCGATCGGCGCTGAACCCACCGGCGCGCAGCTCGCTCGTGATCATCAGCGCCTCGCGACCGCCGGTCGTGTCGACGACGAACACGTCGACCGCGTCGTCCGGCGGGCCGAACACGCCCTCGTCGCTGCACGCCAGCAGCGTGCGATCGGCGCCGAGCGCGAAACCGACACCTGGCGTCGGTGGACCTCCGAGGTCTTCCACGAGGCCGTCGTAGCGACCGCCACCGCCGAGCGCGTTCTGGGCCGAGTCGAGGGTGCCGCCCTGGAACTCGAACGTCGTGCGGCGGTAGTAATCGAGCCCGCGCACCAGTCGCATGTCGATCGCGTACGGGATCGCGAGGTCGTCGAGCCCCGACCGCACAATCGCGAAGTGACTAGCGGCGTCTTCCGACCAGAACTGGTCGATCGTCGGCGCGGCGGCGATGATCGAGGCGTCCTCGCCGCGCTTGGAATCGAGCACGCGCAACGGGTTCTTGTTGAGCGTCTCGCGACTCTGCTCGGACAACGCATCGCCGGCGGCCTCGAAGTGGCGACGCAGGGCGTCGACGTAGCGGGCGCGGTCGGGTGGCTCGCCGAGGCTGTTGACGAGCAGCTTCACCTGCTCCAGCCCCAGCCGCCGGTAGAACTCCCACGCAAGTGCGATCACCTCCACGTCGAGGTACGGGTCGTCTGCCCCGAGAATCTCGATGCCGACCTGATCGAACTGGCGGAAGCGTCCGCGCTGTGGTTTCTCGTAGCGGAAGTTCGGACCGGAGTACCACGTCTTCCATGGGGTCGCAGGACGCAGCTCGACGTAGGCCCGGCACACGCTGGCGGTCTGCTCTGGCCGTAGCGCGACATGCCGTCCGCCCTTGTCGACGAAGTCGTACATCTCCTTGGTCACGATGTCGGTGGCGTCGCCGAGCCGGGTGAAGACGCCCAGGTCTTCCATCATCGGCGGGATGATCTGCCCGTAACCGGCGGCCTCGACCACCTCCGCGAAGACCTCGTTGAAGCGCCGGAAACGGGCCGACTCGGGCGCGACGATGTCGCGCATCCCGGGGCTCGTCTGGAAAGCAGGCACGAAAGACCAGGCTATCTACATGGCGGGCTCGTCGTCCGCTGCGCTTGCGGCTCAGGCGCGCTGGGTGGCGGCTCCGGGCAGGATGCGGTAGGCGTCGTAGACGGCGTCGATCTGCTTGATCGTGTTCAGCACTGCCGCCAGCTGGGCGGGGTTCGACATCTCGAAGCCGAACCGCATCCGCGCCACGCGATCATCGCCGGTGACGGTCTCGCACGACACGATGTTGACGTGGTGATCGCCGAGCGCGTTGGCGACATCGCGCAGCAGACGTGACCTGTCGAGCGCCACCACTTCGACCGCGGCCTTGAACGTCTGACTGGCGCGGTCGCTGTCCCAGTCGACGTCGATCATGCGCGTCGCCTGGTCTTGGGCGAGCGCGATCGCGTTGGCGCAGTCGATGCGGTGGACACTGACGCCGCGGCCGCGCGTCACGAAACCGAGGATCTCGTCGCCGGGCACCGGCGTGCAGCAGTTCGCCAGCCGCACCAGGACGTCGTCGAGTCCCTCGACGTGGACGCCGACCGCACCGTCACTCCGGCGGCGATGGCCCTTCGGCGTGAACACGGTCGTCGGCAGCTGATCGCGGTCGCCGCGAGCGCCGTCGTGGAACGCGCGCGCGACCTTCTGGGCGACGCTCCGGGCCGAGACGTGGTGCTCCCCGACGGCCGCGAGGAACGTCTCGAGATCGGCGTAGCTGAGCTCGGACAGCACGTCCTGGAACTGTTGCGAGCTCCAGATCTTCTGGACCGGCAGGCTCTCCCGACGAAACTCGTCGGCGAGCTCGTCGCGCCCGGCCTCGATCATGTCGACCCGGCGCTCGCGGCTGAACCACTGGCGGATTTTGTTGCGGGCGCGATGCGAGACGGCGAAGCCCAGCCAGTCCTGCGACGGTCCGGCGGTCTCCACCTTCGACGTGAAGATCTCGCACGTGTCGCCGCTCGCCAGCTTGTGGTCGAGCGACACCAGCCGCCCGTTGACCTTGCTGCCGATGCAGCGATGCCCGACCTCGGTGTGCACGGCATACGCGAAGTCGACCGGCGTGGAACCGACCGGCAGCGTGACCACCCTGCCCTTGGGCGTGAAGACGAACACCTCGTCCTGCTCGAGGTCGGTCTTCAGGTTCTCCATGAATTGTGCCGGGTCGCTGACCTCGGCCTGCCAGTCGATGATGCGGTTGAGCCAGTCGATGTCGGCGGTGTTGCCGTCGCCCTTGTAGGCCCAGTGCGCGGCGACTCCCCACTCCGCCCGCTGGTGCATCTCGCGGGTGCGGATCTGAACCTCGATCGGTCGGCCGGCTGGACCGATCACCGTCGTGTGCAGGCTCTGGTAGAGGTTGAACTTCGGCATCGCGATGTAGTCCTTGAAGCGACCCACCACCGGACGCCAGCGACCGTGAATACTTCCCAGTGCCGCGTAGCAATCCTTGATCGAGTCGACGATGACGCGCACGGCGACGATGTCGAAGATGTCGTCGAATTCGCGGCCCTTGACGACCATCTTCTCGTAGATGCTCCAGAGGTGCTTGCCGCGGCCGGTCACCTCGGCCTCGATCCCGAGTTCCTTCAGGCGGCCGCGGATCTCGGCTACCGCCTGGGCGAGGAACAGCTCACGCTCGGGCGTGCGCGAGCTGACGAGGTGATCGAGCTCCGCGTAGCGCTTGGGGTGGAGCGCCGCGAACGAGAGGTCCTCGAGCTGCTGCTTGATCTCCTGGATGCCGAGCCGGTGCGCCAGCGGGGCGTAGATGTCGAGCGTCTCCTGGGCGATCCGCTGCTGCTTGTCGTGCGGCATCCCGGCGAGCGTGCGCATGTTGTGCAGCCGGTCGGCGAGCTTGATGACGAGTACGCGAAGGTCCTTCGCCATCGCCACCAGCATCTTGCGCATCGTGGCCGCCTGCTGCGCCTCACGCGAGTCGAACTGGATCCGTTCCAGCTTCGTGACGCCGTCGACCAGGCGTGCGACCTCCGGCCCGAAGTTGGTGTCGACGTCGGGCAGCGTGATCTCGGTGTCCTCGACCGCGTCGTGCAGCAATGCCGCGGCCACCGAGACGTCGTCGAGGCCGATGTCGGCCACGATCGTCGCCACCGCAAGCGGGTGGTTGATGTAGCTCTCGCCGCTCGAGCGGGTCTGCGAGCGGTGCGCCTCGGCGGCCATGTGGTAGGCGCGGTTGATCATGTCGACCCGCGCCTTGGGGTGGCGTCGCCGGTACACGGCGAGCAGCGGCGTCAGCTCGGACGACGCCGCCGTCTCGTGATGGCGCCTCCAGGGCAGGACGCGATCGACGGTCGACATCACCGCACCATCAGAACGTGACCAGGCTCTCGACCCGGTGCTCGCCGAGGCGGGCCCGGCCGTTGAGTTCGGACAACTCGATCAGGAAGCCGAACCCGACGATGATGCCGCCGAGCGTTTCGATCAGACGGCCGGTGGCGGAGGCGGTGCCTCCGGTGGCGAGCACGTCGTCGACGACGAGGATCCGCTCGCGCGGGTGGATCGCGTCGCGGTGGATCTCGAGCTTGTCCGTGCCGTACTCGAGCTCGTACTCCTCACGCGCCACCGCCCACGGCAGCTTGCCCGCCTTGCGGACCGGCACGAAGCCCGCACGCAGGCGATATGCAACCGGCGCGGCGAGAATGAAGCCCCGCGACTCGATACCCACGACGCGGTCGACGGCGACGTCGTGGAACCCGGTCACGAGGTCGTCGACGGCGCGCCCGAAGGCGGCGGCGTTGCCGAGCAGCGGCGTGATGTCGCGAAACGTGACGCCGGTGTTGGGATAGTCGGCGATCGCCCTGATGTGGTCGCGAACCCAACTCGCCTCGGCTGCCATGAAATGAGGTTACCGAGACCTCATTCGTTCATGCCTAGCGCCGGGTCTTCTTGCGCGGTCGTGGCGGGTGCGAGAGCAGCACTTTGGCTTGCTGTTGCGTATCGACCGGCCCGACGTCGACCGGATCCACCGTCACAGCCCCGTCGTCGGGTGTGGGCACCATCGCCGGTCGCGGTCGCATCCGCCTCGGGGTGGCAATGTGACCGGTCACCACCATCTCGCGCAGTGCCTCGCCCCTGGCGCGCGGCCCGGTGCGTGTCTTCCAGTTGGCGTCGGTTTTCTTCATGTAGCCGAGCAGCGGGGCGGCGATGAACAGCGACGAGTAGGCCCCCGTGATGAGACCGATCAGCAGCGCCAGACCGAACTCCTCGAGCGTCGTCTGGCCCATGATCCACGACCCGACGATGAGCATCGAGAGCACCGGGATGACCGACGAGAACGTGGTCATCAGCGAACGCATCAGCACCTGGTTCATCGAGACGTTGATCACATCGTCGTACGGCGGCTTCTGTGACAGGAACCTCGCCTCGTTCTCCCGGATCCGGTCGAACACGACGATCGTGTCGTACAGGGAGTACCCGAGAATTGTGAGGAAGGCGATCACCGTCGGCGGGGTGACGAGGAACTGGAAGATCGAGTAGATGCCGACGCTGACGACGACGTCGTGGACCATCGCCAGGATCGACGCGATCGCCATGCGCCATTCGAACCGGATCGAAATGAACACCGCGACCAACGCCAGGAAGATCACGAGCGCCCGAACGGCCTTCTCCGTGATCTCGCTGCCCCACGACGAGCTGACGAGGTTGACGTTGACGTCGTCGGGGTCGACCCCCGCCGCCTCGGCGAACTGCTGGCGCATCTCGGTGCCGACTTGCTCGGGTTGGTCGGCGACCTGGACCTTGATGAAGTCCGTGGCGTCCGACTGTCGCTCCTGGATGCGTGCGCCCTCGGCGCTGAGACCGTTCTCCTCGAGCACCCGCTGGGCGTCGTCGATCGTGAAGTCGGCGGCGGGAACGTCCCAGGAGACGCCGCCTTCGAAGTCGATGCCGAGATTGAGACCCTGCGTCCACAGCGAGATGACGGTGGCGACGACGAGAACGCCCGACAGCAGGAAACCCCACTTGCGGGCGCCGACGAAGTCGACGGCGGTCTGCGACTCGACCAGGCGTCCCCACCGGGTAGCACGCACGCCGGCGACCAAGGGCGGCGAGGTGGGAGTGGTCAGCACGTCGCCGCTCATGACGTCGCCCCGATCGGTGAGACCGCGGGCACTCGTGGCTTACCCTGAGCCCATCGCGACTGCGCCAGCAGGCACGTCGCCGGCCGGGTGAAGAAGAAGCAGACCAGCAGGTCGCACACGGTGGTGAGCCCGAGGTAGAGGGCGAAGCCCTTGACCGACCCGACGCTCAGCCAGAACAGCACGACAGCCGCGAGCAGCGCGACGACGTCGGCCGCGACGATCGTGCGCCAGATGGCGGCGAAGCTCCTCGGCGCGGCGTTGGTCAGTGACCGGCCGTGACGGGTCTCGTCTCGGATGCGCTCGAAGTAGACGACGTACGAGTCGACCGTCACGCCCACCGAGACGATGATGCCGGTCGCGCCCGCCAGCGTGAGCGCGTAGTTCCACTGGTTCGAGACGAACGATGCGGCGGTGAAGACCGTCAGCCCCCACACGGCGAGCCCACCGAACATCACCACCGAAAGCCGGCGGTAGTAGAAGGCCATGACGACCAACATCAGGGCGACCCCGATCAAACCTGCGATGACAGCCGCCTCGAGCGCGCTCTGACCGGCGGTCGGCGACACGGTCTCGACCCGCTCTTGGACGACGGTGACCGGGAAGGCGCCGCGGTTG
>DASQTR010000565.1:0-2673 GCA_035641795.1 Ilumatobacter sp. | reverse complement strand
GTGACGCCGGACGGCAAGACCGCCTTCGTCACCAACGCCAACCTCGTTCTGGAGCCCACGGAGAGCAACTCGGTGTCGACGATCGATGTGAAGACCCGGACCAAGCACCCCAACGACATCACCGTCGGCCTGCAACCGCTCAGGGTTGCGATCACGCCGTGTCGCCGGTGACGGGCGGCCCAACGGGGTTCTGCGACGCGCGCTCATTGGTTGCCGAACTACTTTGCGGCTGAGCGACGCTCGCCCGTGCTCGGCTGCGGGCCATACGTGCCCGCGCCACATTCTCGCCGCTCGCACGCGCGCCGAGCCGCGAGTTGTCGGATACGCCGATGTCCTGGATGAGCATCCCGAAGACGGTTACTCATGGCTTGGCGCCATCGAGATTCACGCCCATGAGCAGCGGCGGAGCTTCGGCCGGCAGTGCGTCGAGGCGATTGCGCAGCGAGCTCGCGCTGACCTCAACGCTCGCGTGCTTCGTGCAGCCGCCGATGTCGATGACGTCCGCGCACAGGCCTTCTTGACGTCGCTCACGTTCGTTTCGGTCGTCATACGCGACCGCTCATCTCCTCAAGGCCGCGTGCCCGTAACCGTCTATGAGAAGGCCCTCGCTCAGGAGTAGGGCCGCACAGAACACCGTCGGCGGGTCCGGTCTCGCCGGCGCACGTAACGGCACATCTGCGCTCGTGTCGGTCTACGCACGGAACGCCGGTTCTGGCGCTCTGAGAACGAGAACCCGTCGTTCTGTGCGCGTCCCCCGAGCCGGCGTCCGTGCACAACGTTGGCTTGAAACCGATGTTCGCTTCATCGCCGCATCGTTGCTGGTGTGGGAGCCTTGCACGTGATGAGGGATGAGGGGGTCGGTTCCTGGATCGAGCGACGAGCACGGATCGCGCCTGATCGGTTGGCGCTGATCCACGGCGAGAGGCGCTGCACGTACGGCGAGCTCGCGAATCGGGTTCGCCGCCTTGCCCACGGTTTGCGCGAGCTTGGCGTCGGGCGGGGAGATCGTGTCGGCTGGCTCGGCGCCAACCATCCTGCGTTCCTCGAGGTGCTGTTCGCGTCGGCGAAGCTCGGCGCCGTCATCGCGCCGGTGAGTCATCGGCTCGACCACGCCGTGATCGGCGATGTCCTGCTGGGATGCTCGCCGAGGGTCGTGGTGGTGGAGGAAGCCGCCGCCGGTGTTGTACTCGCGCCGGTCGCGGGCCCGCGTGTGGTCGTCGGCGGCGGGACGGTCGCGGACGTCGACTACGAGCAGGTCATCGTGCGGTCCCCGGGCGATCTGTTGGACGAGCGGATCGGGTTCGACGAGCTGTGCATGCTGCCGCACACGTCGGGGACCACGGGGGCACCGAAAGGGGTGATGCTGACGCACGGCAACATGATGTGGAACGTCATCAACTTGCTGTCGGTGGCCGATTTCCGCAGTGACGACGTGACGATTGCGATCGCGCCGTTCTTCCGCACCGGCGGCACGGGCGTGAACGTGCTGCCGGTCCTGTTCAAGGGCGGGACGGTCATCGTCCCCGAGACGCCGGATGTCGAAGAGATCCTGCGGTCGATCGAGCAGCAACGCGTCACCATCGGGTTTGGGAACCCGGATCTGCTCGAGGCGCTCGCCCGTTCGCCGCGGTGGCCCACCGCCGACTTCTCCAGCGTCCGCTTCATCATCACCGGCGGGGCGCCCGTTCCCGAGCGCCTCATCCGCGCCTTCATGGAGCGAGGCGTCACGTTCCTCCAGGGGTACGGGCTGTCGGAGGCGGCACCATTCGTGTCCGTCCTCGACGCCGAGAGCGCCCTGCGCAAGGTCGGGTCGGCCGGCAAGCCGGCACTGTTCGTCGATATCCGAGCTGTGCGACCCGACGGCACCGAGTGTGGACCGAACCAGACGGGGGAACTCCTCGTCAGCGGCCCCAACGTGATGGCCGGGTACTGGGCCCACCCCGACGCCACCCGCGAAGCAATCGACGACGACGGGTGGCTGCGCACGGGCGACGCGGCGCGAATCGACGACGAGGGCTACGTCTGGATCGTCGATCGCGTCAATGACGCATACGAGGTGTCGGGCCACGTCGTGTACCCGGGCGACGTCGAGCGCGCGCTCGGTCAACATCCCGCAGTCGCCGACGTCGGCGTCGCGGCACACGACGGGACTGCCACGGCGTTCGTCGTGCTCGCGGCAGGCACGGCGGTCAGTGAAGACGAGTTGGTCGAGTTCTGTCGGGCTCGGCTCGCACCGCACGAAGTGCCGTCGTCAGTTGCGTTCCTGGACAGGTTGCCGCGCAGCTCCGTCGGCAAGTTGCTTCGGCACGAGTTTGCCCTGCTCGTCGCATCCGATTAGGAGCGACAGCACGCGCCATAACGCGCGTGCCGAATGCGCGCCTTCTCGCCAACGTGCGAGCACCGAACGGCACATCTGGCGTGCGTGGCAGCGACCTGAAGTGGCACCTCGGCGTGTTGAAACTGAAAACCCGATTGGGACGGACATGATCGTGGGACCGGGATGGCTGGCTAGCGTGGTCATAACGTCGCGATTGCAAGAATTCGTCGGTCACCACACGAACCCCGAACATCACATGTCGGCGTGCGGGGTCGAGCGCCGAAGACGCCGGCTCCGGCGGTCGATGAAGACGCGAGATCCCGTGTGCGGGATGATCGTCGACGTGGCGCGCGTCC
>DASQTR010000564.1:0-2153 GCA_035641795.1 Ilumatobacter sp. | reverse complement strand
CGCGACGGCCGCCGACGGCGAGCAGCTGACCAAGGAGATCTTCCAGGACAAGGTGGTCTGGGTGCCCTGGCGGCGTCCGGGCTTCCAGCTCGGTCTCGACATCGCCGAGACCAAGTTGCAGAACCCCCGGGCCATCGGCTGCATCCTCGGCGGCCACGGCATCACCGCGTGGGGCGAGACCAGCGACGAGGCCGAGGCCCGTTCGCTGTGGATCATCGACACCGCGGCCGACTACATCGCCACCCATGGCAAGCCTGAGCCGTTCGGACCTCCGCTCGACGGATTCCAACCACTCGCCGCCCACGATCGACGCGCCAAGGCCGCCGCGCTGGCGCCCACCATTCGAGGCATCGCATCGCACGATCACCGGATGGTGGGCCACTTCACCGATGATCCCGTCGTGCTCGACTTCCTGTGGCTTTCCGCACACCCGCGACTGGCGGCACTGGGGACAAGCTGCCCCGACCACTTCGTGCGAACGAAGGTCAAGCCGATGCTGCTCGACCTGCCCGCAACGGCGCCGGTCGATGACTGCGTCGCCCGCCTGCGCGAACTGCACGTCCATTACCGCGACGAGTACCGCGCCTACTACGAGACCTACGCCGAGGACGACTCACCCGCGATGCGTGGGGCCGACCCGCTGATCGTGCTCGTGCCCGGAGTCGGAATGTTCAGCTTCGGACGCAACAAGCAGACAGCCCGTGTCGCCGGCGAGTTCTACATCAACGCCATCAACGTGATGCGTGGCGCCGAGGCACTGTCGACCTACCAGCCGATCAGCGATCGCGAGAAGTTCCGGATCGAGTACTGGGCGCTCGAGGAAGCGAAGTTGCAACGGATGCCGAAGCCGAAGTCGCACGCGACGCGGGTGGCGTTCGTGACCGGTGCCGCGTCGGGTATCGGCAGAGCGATCGCAGAACGGCTGGCAGCCGACGGAGCGTGCGTGGTGGTTGCCGATCTTCACGAGGATGCCGCCAACTCCGTTGCCGCTGAGCTCGGGGACTCCGATGTCGCGGTCGGAATCGGCGTCGACGTCTCGAGTGGCGAGGCCGTGGAGGAAGCGATCCGGGAAGCGACACTCGCGTTCGGCGGCGTCGACCTGATCGTCAACAACGCTGGCTTGTCGCTGTCGAAGCCGTTGCTCGAGACGAGCGAGGCCGACTGGGACCTCCAACACGACGTGATGGCCAAGGGATCCTTCCTCGTGTCGAAGGCGGCGGCGCGGGTGATGGTCGAGCAGGAGATGGGAGGCGACATCGTCTATGTCGCGTCCAAGAACTCGGTGTTCGCCGGGCCGAACAACCTCGCTTATTCCGCGACCAAGGCCGATCAGGCGCACCAGGTCCGGCTGTTGGCGGTCGAGCTCGGCGAGCACGGCATCCGCGTCAACGGCGTGAACCCTGACGGCGTCGTGCGCGGATCCGGGATATTCGCCGGCGGATGGGGCGCGCAGCGCGCCAAGACCTACGGCGTTCCCGAGGAGGAGCTCGGCGCCTTCTACGCACAGCGCACGATCCTCAAGCGCGAAGTTCTCCCCGAGCACGTCGCCGCCGCCGTGTCCGTGCTGACCGGAGAGGACCTCAGCCAGACCACAGGCCTCCACGTTCCGGTCGACTCCGGCGTCGCAGCAGCGTTCCTTCGCTGACTGCGTTGTCATGGGAACGGTCGTCGCCGTCGATCTCGGCGCAACCAGCGGTCGCGTCGTGGTCGGCGCGATCGAGGGAGGGCGTGTCCGCACCGAAATCGTCGCCCGTTTCCCGAATCGACCCGTTGCGACACCGGACGGTCTGCACTGGGACATTCACGGGCTGTTCGCGAGTGTCATCGATGGCCTGGCAGCCGCGCGTCGTGCCAGCTCCGACGTGGCGTCGGTCGCGATCGACTCCTGGGCGATCGACTACGGACTGCTGCGCGGCGGCCGGTTGGTCGGCAATCCGTTTCACTATCGCGACCAGCGTGTGAACGGCGTGATCGCCGAGGTGCACGCGATCGTGGCGCCGAAGGAACTGTTCCGTCGCAACGGTCTTCAGCACCTTCCCTTCACGACCCTCTACCAACTGTGTGCGGATCGTCAGTGGCTCGACATCGTCGACACGGCGCTGTTGATCCCTGACCTGATCGGGTACTGGCTGACCGGCGTCGAGCACGCCGAG
>DASQTR010000563.1:0-7995 GCA_035641795.1 Ilumatobacter sp. | reverse complement strand
CAATCGACGCCCGCCTGCACCCAGCGCTCGACTTCGTTGCGGCGCAGCGCGAGGTACACGCGCACGAGATCGGCGCCCATTGCCTCGGTCATTTCGGCGTCGTCAGCGAGCGCATCCAACGCTTCGGCGAGCGACGCCGGCGTATGTCGATCGGTGTTCGGCTCGGCGTCGCCGTCGCCCGATTGCGGCTCACCGCAGTCGAGATCTCCGTCGAACCCGAGCAGTGCCGCCTGGAGCATGGCGGCGGCCGACAGATAGGGGTCCGCGCTGCCGCACGGCATGCGGTTCTCGATGCGGGTGGCACTACCGCGCTCGCCGGGGACGCGGTACGTGCTCGTTCGATTGTCGAGGCCCCAGTTCGCCCAGTAGCCAGCGATCAGGCCGGGCACGAGTCGCTTGTAGCTGTTGATCAGCGGTGCGCTGAACGCCGAGATCGCGGCATGGTGGGCGAGCAGTCCGCCGAGGCAGCGCCGGGCGACGGCGGAGATCCCGTGCACGTCCTTCGGTCCGTCGAAGCAGTTGCCGGTGTCGCCCGTCTTGCACAGTGAGAAATTGATGTGCAGCCCGCTGCCGACGAGGTCCGCCGCCGGTCGGCCCATATAGGTGACATGGAAGCCGCTCTGGGCGGCGACCTCGCGCGTCAGCTCCTTGGCGAGGAACGCTCGGTCGGCGGCGTCGAGCGCCGGCCCGTAGCGCATGTTGAGCTCGTACTGGCCGGGATGGAACTCGCCCATCATCCCCTCCAGCTGCAACTCGCTGCGCTCGGCGGCGTCGTAGAGCGCAAAGAGCAGTTGCGAGTTGCCGGCCCCGTTGCCGACGCCGTAGACGCGGTGGCTCGGGATCGGTATCAACCCGAACCCGCCCGCGGCGTCGGGGTTCGGTGCCATCACGTAGAACTCCATCTCGTATCCGAGCTGCGGCTCGTACCCGCGTTCCTGCCAGGCCGCAACTGCACGCTTGAGCGCCGACCGCGGTGCGATCTCGAGCGGCTGGTGACGGAACTCGAGATCGGCGACGACGACGTCGGTCTCGGGCTCCCAGCCCGGCCGGCGTGACGACACCACTGGAACCGTCGACATGTCCGGGTAGCCGACATCGCCGGAGTAACCGCTGATGGGCAGGATCTCGCGCTCGATGTTCATCGTCAGCGTCGTCACGGCGTGGTGGCCGTGATGGTCGAGGAGCCGTTCGGGGATGTAGCGGCCGTGCGCCAGGCCGTTGAGGTCGCTCCACGTGACGCGCACACGCCGGTTCGCCATGACCGGCGACATTAGTTGCTCACCCGTTTTCGTTTGGAGGCTAACGATCAGGAAACGAGCAGACCGGCGTCGACCACGACCGACCCGTCGAGTTCAATTGTGCAGTTCCGCATCGGCAGGTCGAAGTGTCCGCGTGCGTATCGACCGGCGACTTCGTTGGCACCTGCTGAGTAGAGGAAGTTGCCGGCAAAGGCGCGCAGCTCGGTGCCGTTGATGTCGCTCTTGTCGTAGAGCGGCAGGACGTCCCAGCGGCAGTGGTGGTTGAGACCCCAGCCGACGTGGCTCACGGCATACGCCTCTGGTTCGTCCCATGCCGCGAGGTAGCTGGCGAAGAGCTCGCGATCGAGGCCCTCGCCGTCGATGGCGGTGATGTAGTCGTCGACCACGCTGCATCTGATCGAGGTGCGCACGTACTCCTTGAACGTCAGGTTGACGTCGCCCGGCGCGAGCACGAGCGTGCCGTTCACCGTGGCGAGGGCGGGAAACGCGACCACGAGACCGCCGGGCCAGTGGGCGATCGTCCCTGGACCACTCGTCAGGCCGTGCGATCCGGCGACGAACGCACCGGCGAGAACGATCGACAGGTCGGTTCCGGCGGCGGATGTGACGTGCATCGTCGCCGCGTTGGACAGCGCCGCCACCGCCTTGTCGACGCGGGCGGTGAGTTCCGGGTCGAGCGGTAGGCGATCGAACACCTCGGGGTGCTCGTTGGACACCATCAACACCCGCGTCCCGCCCGCCAGGATCTGACTCAACTCGGGCGCGTGCAGCAGGCCCTCGACCGTGCAGTCGACGACGAACTCGGCCGCCGCGCAGGCGGCGATCGTGGCAGGGTGACCGGCGATCGCCACGGACGCCCCGGTGGAACGGATCGGAACCGGCCCGGGGTTCGCCGGCGTGTCGGCCTCCACCACGGCGACCCGGGCTCCGAGTGACGCCAACGCGAGCCGGCTGGTCTCGACCAGCGTGGGCCGGCTGGTGCGTTCGCAGAGCACGACGGCGCTCTCACCGGCGTGCGCGCCGCAGGCCTCGAACTGGGCTGCGAAGCGCCGGATGCGGGCCCACTCGGAGACGCCTCTCATGCCGGCGCCTCGGTGTCTTCGACGAGTCCTGCGCGGCCCAGCCGTTCGAGGCAGACCTCGACGCTCCAGGGCAACATCGTGGCTCCGCACCGTGCGTCGCGGTAGAGGCGCTCGAGCGGTTCGGGCTTCAGCAGTGCACGTCCACCCCCGACCCGGAGTGCCAGTGACGCCATCTGGGGCGCGCCTTCCATCACGGCCACCATTGCCGCCCACGCGCGGCGCAGGCTGTCGGGTGCCGGATCGGTGCCGGCCTCGTCGACGACGGCGTGCTGCAAGGCCCGTGCCTGTTCGTAGATCACCTGCAATTCCGCCCAGCCGTGCTGCTTGATGGGATGTGCTTGACGCCCGCTGCGCAGCACGTACTCCTGGGTGGCGTCGAGCACGCCGCGCATCAGGCCGACGTACGTGAACGAGAGCGTGAGGTAGAAGTGTGGCCAGCGGGTGGCGGCTTGATCGAACCCGCCGGGCGGCAGCCACTCGTTCTCCTGCGGCACGAAGACGCGGTCGAAGACCAGGTTTCGGCTGAGCGTCGCACGCATCCCGACCGGATCCCAGTCGCCCTCGATCCGGAGTCCGTCCGCGCCCGCCGGCACGCCGAGGAAGCGCACGCGATCGTCGCCAGGGCTGAGGGCGACGATGTTGTGCAGGTCCGCTGCTTCGGACAGCGAAGCGAAGATCTTGCGGCCGGTGACGAGGAAGCCGCCGTCGACCGGCTCCGCGACCGTCTGGATGCCGGCCGTCGCACCCGGCGCGTTGCCCTCGCTGAACGGCTGGGCGTGGAGGCTCCCGCGCTCGACGACACCGGCGTACAGATGGGCCCGGCGCGCCTGCAACGTGGCCAACTCGGCGGCCGACCAGTGCAGGTCGCCCGCGATCTGACCGACAAGGAGCATCGTGACGCAATGCATGTTGAAGGTCAGCGCAGTCGCCGGTGCGTGGCGACCGAGCTCGTTCGAGACCCGGCAATAGTCGGCGAACGAGGCACCCAGTCCTCCGTACTCGGTGGGTACGCACAGACCGAGAAATCGGGCATCGCGAAGATCGGCGAAGTCCTCGTAGGGGAAGCCTGCCTCGCTGTCGAATTTGGCGGCGCGCGTCGCGAACCGTCGGCCGAGCCCGGCCGCCTCCTCGACGAGCTCGTCGCGCCTCATCGCGGGCCGCATCTTCCCGGTCATCGAAACAGTTTGGTGCGAAACGATCGGCTACCTTGCACCGAATGGCGAGCGGTGGTGCGACGGTGCCTCGTCGTCCCGACTCGGTCCCGGGCGTCGACATCCTGAGTCACGACGTCTACATCCAAGGTCTGCCGCTCGACGCCTACGACCTGTACCGAGCCACCGCTCCGGTGGCCTGGGTCAACGAGACGCCTGCCAACGGTCACTCCGGATCCGGTTTCTGGGCGATCACACGATGGGACGACCTTGTCGCGATCCACAAGGATTGGCGGCGCTTCTCCAGTGAGGTCGGTGGCACCGAGATCGAGGAGCTGGAGCCGGATGCGATCGTCGCCCGGCGCACCATGCTCGAAACCGATCCGCCGCGACACACCCGCCTCCGTCAGCTCGTCAATCCCACGTTCAGCAGGGCCGCCGTGCAGAACTACGCCGAGCATGCGCGGGCGTTGGTCGGCGAGGTGTTGTCCGAGGCGCTGAGCGCGTCGCACGGCTCGGAACCGGTCGACGTCGTCGCCATGATCGCCAGAGAGTTGCCGATTCGACTGCTCACCGGTCTGCTCGGTGTTCCTGACGAGGACGCGCCGACGCTGTTCCACTGGACGGATCAGATCGTGTACCACGCCGACCCGGAGTACTCGGAGGCAGTGATCGACCGGACCGACACCGATCCGTACCGGCTCCTGCCGTTTCGGAGCCCGACGTCGCTGCGCGTCTTCGACTACGTCAACCGTCTGGCGGCGGCCGCACGAGGCTCCGACCGGGGCGACGTGATCGCGGTGTTGGAGCGCGCTGGCGTCGACGGCGTGCCGTTGACCGAGCGCGAGCGCGGCACCTTCTTCCTCCTGTTGCTGATCGCGGGCAACGAGACGACACGGCATTCGTTGACACAGACGCTGCTCGCCGCTGCCGATCATCCGGAGGTTCTTCGTGACCTGCGCGACGATCCGATGTTGATCGATGGAGCCGTTGAGGAGGCGCTGCGCTGGGCTTGTCCGCAGATCCACTTCCGCCGGACGGCCACCGAAGACGTCGAGCTCGGCGGTGAGACGATTCGTGCCGGCGACAAGGTCGTGACCTGGTATCCGGCCGCGAACTTCGACCCGCATCAGTTCGCCGAGCCCCGTCAGTTCGACATCACTCGGACGCCCAACCGGCACGTGACATTCGGGGGCGGCGGCCCGCATCTCTGTCTCGGGCAGTGGATCGCCCGGCTCGAGGTGCGGGCGATGATCGAGGCGCTGATCGAGCGCGTCGAGGGCGTCGAACGCGCCGGCGACGTCGAGCGCATACGCAGCAACTTCATCAACGGCATCAAACGCGCACCGCTCGTTCTGCACGCCCGCTGAGGCGCTACACCACGGTCTCGGCGATGTAGCGATCCGGGCGGACGAGCACCGCGCGCCGACCGTAGGTGGCGTGCGGTTCGTGCACGACTTTGGCGGCGGGCGATGTCTCGGGTGGCCTGAAGTCGGGGTCCGCGGTGACCCATGCCCAGCCCAGGCCGAGCTGTGTATCGAGCCCAGGAGGTCCGGGCACCTGGTGACCGACGGGAAACGGTCCGCCGAGGTCGAGGCCCGGGATGCGCGACCAACGATCGGGATCGTCGTCGGCGGCCGGGGGCAGGGTCGGCGTGCGTCCCGCGCTCAGGTCGGCTGCCAGGGAATCGATCAACTGGCCGGCTTCGATCGAGAGCCGGGTGACCGCCTCGACGTGGGGGCGGCGTTCGCGCTCATAGTCGTCGAGGATGTCGCCGCCCGATGCGTGAGCGATGAGCTCGGCGAAGCGCCACGCCAGCGCCGCGGCGTCCCGTATTCCGGAGCACATCCCCTGGCCCATGAACGGAGGCATCTGATGCGCGGCGTCCCCGGCGATGACGACGCGACCGTCCGGCCCGCCCCGCCAACGCTCGGCCACGAGGGCGTGGAAACGGTATCGCGCGGCGCGCAGCAAGCGAGCGTCTGCGGGTGAGACCTCCCACGGTTGGAGCAGGGCCCAGGCGTCGGGGTGCTCGCCGGGGCGGAGACGGAACTCCCAGCGTCGATGCGTACCGTGCGACGGGACGAAGGTGGCCGCCCGCGCCGGATCGCAGACCTGCTGAATGATCGCCGGCAACCGGCCGGCGGCCGCTGGCTCCACGTCGAGGTCGACGACGAGCCACTCCTGGTCGTACCCCAGGTCGAGCAGTGGCGTCCCGATTCCGGCGCGGACCACACTCGAGGCGCCGTCGCAACCGACGACCACCTGGGCGCGGTCGAGTAGCTCGGACACGGCGGGGGCGGATACGCCCAGGTGCACCTCGACGTGATCGAACCGATCGAGTCCACGGCGCAACAACGCATCGAGTTGCGGCTGGACGAAGACATAGTCCTCGTGCCAGCCGAGCAGCGGCGCTCGCTCGAAGCCTTCGAACGTGAACAGTCGCGCCCCGGCCTCGTCGACGAACTCCATCCCCGCCGACACGGTGAGGAGCTCGCTCGCATCGAGCCCGCATTGGGCGATCACTCTCGCGATCTCGGCGTCGAGGTGACAAGCGCGCGGCTCGGCGAACGGTTCGGGCGAACGCTCGAAGACCAGTGTCCGCAGACCGTAGAGACCGCAGAGGTTGGCCAGCACCGCGCCCGTCGGACCGAGCCCGACGATGGCGATATCGATGTCGCTCACTCGGGTGCCGTGGTCTCCCACTGCGTCGTGCCCCACGTCACCGTGAGCAGCGTGGCGTCGTGGCCGGGTGCCGCCCCGTGCCAGTGACGCTCGTCGGGCGGGCAGACGACGAGCGTCCCGGAGGCGAGCTGCACTTCGCCGTCGGCTTCCGTGCCGACCCGCGCCTCGCCGCTGACGACGAAGAACTGCTGCCCTCCGGGATGGGAGTGCCAGAACGTGACGGCGCCGTCGTGAAAGTGGACGAAGGCGGTGTCGGGCTCGTCGTCGGTCGGTGTGGCGTTGAGCATCTCCAGCTCGACGGCACCGGTGAAACGCCCGCCGTAGGTGCTCTCGCGGTTACCGCCGTCGACGACCTTCACCGCTCGACCACCGGGTTGCGCATGAGGCCGATGCCTCCGATCTCCGTCTCGACGACGTCGCCGCCACGGAGGAAGCGCGGCGGCTTCTGGGCCTCGCCCACGCCGCTCGGGGTGCCTGTCCACACGAGGTCGCCCGGCTGAAAGGTGATGAACCGGCTCAGCCATACCACGAGCGCGGGGACGTCGAAGATCAGGTCGCTGGTGTTGGAGCGTTGCATCACGCTGCCGCTGACGCGTCCCTCGAGATCGAGCCCATCGCGATCGGGAAGCTCGTCGGGTGTCACGAGGAACGGGCCGATCGGTCCGAACGTGTCGTAGGTCTTGGCGATCGTGAACTGCCGCACCGGTTGACGGAACTGCTCGCCCCGGTCGGAGATGTCCTGGCCGCACGTCACGCCGGCGAGGAAGCTCCAGGCTTCGGTGGGCGTCGCTCCGCTGCAGCGGCGTCCGAAGACGATGACGAGCTCGGCCTCGTAATCGATCATCTCGCGGCCTGCGGGCACGACGATCTCGTCGTAGGGGCCGCACACGCAGTTCTCCATCTTGCCGAACAGGTGCGGCTCGGTCGGCAGTGCCAGCCCGCTCTCGATCGCGTGCTGCCGGTAATTGAGGGCGACGCCGAAGCCCTTCGGCGGGCGCGGCACGGGGGCCTTCAGCAGTTCCGGTCGCAACACCGGCCAGGCGGTCGGGTCGGCGGCGCCGGCGATGTCGGCGAGCGAATCGTGGTTGGCGAGGTCGCACAGCACCATCGGATCGGGCGCGAGCCCACCGTTGCTGGCCGACTCGACGTCGATCACGTGGTCCCGGCCGTCCGACGAGACGACCGCGATCGAGCTGCGTCCCTCATAGTTCGCAAGTCTCATGCCTTCACCGCCGTGCTCTCCATCGTGTCGAACCAGATGTGCACCTGCCCGGTGCCGGCCGCCGATTCGTAGTCGCTGTAGCGCACACCACGCGCGGTGCAGTCGCTTGCACCGAGCGCTCCCACCATCATCAGATAATGGGCGAACATGCCCTCGGGTGAGAAGCGTCGCAGTTCCGGGTAGTCGGCGAGCACGGCTGCGTGATCGCCGGCTTCCAACCGGGCGATCAGGGTTTGGTCGGCGGCCGCGGCCTCCGCAGTGATGATGTTCTCGAGCGCCGCCGTTTCGTGGTTGCGGATCTCGCGGAGCGGCCAGAACCGATGCGAGAGGCCGCCGCTGGCGAGCAGCACGACGCTGCGGTCGAGCGACGCCACCGCTTGGCGGACGAGGTCACCGAAGAGCAGGAAATCGTCGAGTGTCGCCGTCTGGCAGACGCCGATGCTGATCCACGCCTCTTCGCCCTGGAGGTAGGGGGTCAGATACACGGTGGGGTAATGGATGCCGATGTACGGATCGTCGGTCGCATGGATGAACGTGTCGTCGCGCCCCTCGGCTTGGGCCGCGATCGCGTGCGCGAGCTCCGGATCACCGGGGAG
>DASQTR010000562.1:0-14459 GCA_035641795.1 Ilumatobacter sp. | reverse complement strand
GTGCTCACGATCCCGCGATGGACAACCGTCATCAGCCCGGTCGCCGGTGCGAACGGCGCCTGCACGAGCAGCTCCGCAGTCTCGCCCGGCGCATAGGTCTCGCGATCGGGAACGATCGTCACTTGCTCCTGGGCGACACCGCGCGTGGGCAGGCCGGGACCGCCCGACACCCACGTGGTGGTCTGCGTGCGGTTGCGATGACCGGTCTCGTCGGTCACGGCTGCGGTGATCCGATAGGTGCCGCCGACAGTGGTGGGGAACTCGCATCGCATCGAGCCGTCGGCGGCGTCGGCAGTCGACGTCAGGGTGCAGTTCTGCTCGTCGACGAGTTGCTCCTGCCATTCGCCGTTCTCGTAACCCCACTCGACCCGGCCGGCGGTGACCGTGATCGGCCGGTCGGGAACGAGGTTGCCGTCGACATCGGTGACGACCGCGTCGTACCGGATCGGCGTGCCCTGCTCGACGAACGTGCGGTCGCTGCGCAGACCGACGTAGTTGCGCGCGGCGTGGACGAGCAGGCTGGTTCGCGATGACCACGCCTGGCGGTTGACGTCCTCCACCGTGGCTTCCGCCGTCACCGTGCTCGGCAGGTCGACGTCGGGACCGTCGAAGTCGATCTGCAGGTAGTGCGTACCGGCGCCGTCGGTTCGGCCTGAGTACTGCTCGTACTCGACACCGCTACCGGGAGGGCAATCCAAGCAGGGGGAGCCAATCTCCATCGCGGGCGCGCTCCGCGCGAATGCTGTGTCGTCGGCGGACCACCACCAGGGCTGCCAGATCCCGAACGTGTACGTGTCCCAGTTCGGCGGCTGGTACGACGTCTGCTGGGTCGTCACGAGCCAGTCGACTGGTGCGTCCGGAAGCGGCCCGCCGGCGTAGTACTCGGCTTCGACCGCGACCGTGGCCGGCTGACCGGCGAAGTACGGCCCGCTCGACTCGGTGCGCGACGTCACCGAATACTCCGGACGCCGGAACTCCTGGATCTCGAACTGGTGCATCGTCGACGCTGCGAGGCCTGCGACCGGAAGCGTCAAGTTGACGTAAGCGGGACCGAGGTTGGCGCCTTCGGGGAGCTCAACCGCGAGGTTGAACCCTCCGAGCGCGTTGAGCGGCACCGTGCCGGTCGCCAGCTCGAGGCCCTGCGGGTCGATCACCTGGTAACCCACGTCGGCGCCTTGGATCAGTTGCAGATGCGAGTCGTCCGACCAGGGGAGCCGCCGCGCCCAGCCGGTCAGGCGCACGGTCTCGCCAGGCCGGTAGATGCCGCGGTCGCCGAACACGTACCAGCGCGCCTCGTCGGCCGGCGTCGATCGCGTCCACGCCTCGTACCACCAGCTCGGCAGCAGCGCCTGGCGATCGCCGGTGGACGCCGAGAGGCCGAGCACCGAGGCGTCCCCGAGCTCGACCCGCGCCAGCCCGTCGCCGTCGGTGGTGACGACCCGGCCGTCACCGACGAGCTCGACGGTGACGCCGCCGACCGGCGTGCCGGTGGTCAAGTCGGTCGTCCAGATCAGCAGCTCGTCGTTGTCGGCGATGGCGTCGACGCCGAGCGTCGTGCGTTGCACCCACGCGACCGTGGGCCGGTTGTTCCAGTACTCCTCGCTGTCCTGCGAGTAGTCCTCGGTGGGCTCGATGCGCACCACGAGCTGCGACCCACCCGCCGCGAACGCCTGGGAAAGGTCGATCGCGGTCTCGACGTAGCGGTCCGCCTCGGCGTCGATGGCGACGGTCGTGTCCATCACCTTCGGCCACTCGGGCTCGCCGGGATCGGTGTCTGACCATGCGCGCTCGAGGTAGCTACGGAACGCCGGCAGCTCCGCAGGCGTGACAGTCCATGCCTCGACATGCACGTCGTCGTGGTTGACGGTCTGGATCGACACCGTGGGCGTCGCCGCCATGGGGTCGGTCGTGATCCAATCGCGCTGCAGCCCGTGCAACTCGGGCTTCGCCGGGCCGACGTCGAAGGTGAGCTCCTCGTCGTCGGCCAGGGTCTGCCCGAACACGTCGCGCAACGACTCGTCGAACGTCACCCGGTACGTCGTACGGCCGGCGATCGCGCCGCCGATCTGGATCACGTTGCCGTACACGTCGATGCGCATGCCCGGTATTTCCGGTTCAACAGTCACGAGGCCGGCGTCAAATGCCTCCGGGTCGAGCGCGTTGCTGAACTCGATCGTGAACGGCACACCGGGCACGCATTCGGGCGAGTACGAGCAGGTGCTGGCGACGACTCGCAGCGCGCCGAAGGTGCGGGCACGATACGTGACCGGATCGCGGCTCGTGCGCGGACCTTCGAGCGACGGCGTGCCCGGCCCGATCGTGATCGTCAGGTCGGCGTCGGCAGGGAGCGCCGCCGACGAGGAGAACGCCACAGCCCGGCCGGGGAGAGCGTTGGCGTACGCCGCGCGAGCCTGGTCGTCGGCTTCGACCTCCGCAGCGGAGGCGAGGCGCAGTCCGACGCGTTGGCCGGCGGCGTCGAGCGCGATGGTGTCGAGTACTGAAGCCGGGTCGACGCGCTGGTCGAACACGGCGACGAAGACCGGTTCGAGCGGCAGGCTCGCCGACTCGCCGCTGAACGCCGTCACTCGCGGCGCCGGCGTCGAGAAGGTCCACACGACCGTGTCAGTGAGCGCAGCTCCGTTGGCGGCGGTCGTGCCGGCCGCGACCTCCACCCGGTACTCGGTGGCGGCGGGCAGTCGGTCGACCGCTCCGGGCTCCACCTCGAACCGTAACGTGCGCGTCCCGATCCAGCGCCACCGGCCGTCGATCGCGGGTGTCATGACGACCGGCACGTCGGACTGGTCGAGTTGCGCGAGCGTCTCGAGCGGCACCATCGGTTGATCGAACGTGACCGTGAGGAACGGCGCGACGTCGACGGCCCCCTCAGGCTGGTATCGGACGACGTGCAGTTCGCCGGGATCGGCGTCGGGTGCGGAGACCGGCGCTGTAGGCGGCGGGAACGGGGTGTCGATCGTGTCACCGACGAGGGGCGGCTTCAGGGAGTCGGCGGGGCGGTTGAAGGGCTCGACGTCGTCGGCTGGTACCGCCCACTCCGGCAGCCGGGCGAGCACCGCCTCGATCTCGTCGGCGGAGAGCGGAGTGCCATCGACGAGCGCGAGCAGCTCGGCGGGTGTGGTCGTCGGCTGTCCCTCACTCAACCGCAGACCGAGCGGCGACGGTTGCGTGCCGCCGCCGTCGGGCGTCACCGGCACGCCGTCGATCGTGACGGGAACGTCAGCGCTGTCGGTGGCGTCACTGGTCCTCGGTCCTGTCGTCGGTTCTTGCGTCGTCTGCGTTCGGTCGTCGTCGCCGGTGCAACCGGAGAGCAGTCCGACCACGAGCACCCCTGCAAGCCACCGTCGCGCCATGCAGCGTTTGACGTTTCGGTCACCTCGGCGGTTCCCGGCCGACCCGGGAACGTAGAGGTCAGGCAATTGCCTCGACGACCGCATGGTGGCCGTCGAGTGAGACCTTGACCTCGTCGCCGGGCTCGAGCCGGCCTTCCACCGACCCGACCTCGTGCACGTCGATCAACGTGTCGAGCGTCTTCAACCGCACCGACACTGTGGTCGAAACGCCTTGGAACGTCTGGGCGACGACGTGGCCGGTGAGCCCGGCCTCACCGTTCTTCATGAAGTGTGTGTCTTCGGGTCGCACCAGCAACTTCACCTGCGCGTCGGCGCCGAGCTCGGTGCCGCGGGTGACGTGCACGGGCACGTCGAGCACGCGCACGGTGTGGCCGTCGACCACGGTCGCCGGTAGCTCGTTCATCGAACCGATGAAGCGCGCCACGAACGCGCTCGTCGGGTTCCGGTACACCTCGGTCGGCGTGCCGAGTTGCTCGAGGTTGCCGTTCGACATCACGCCCACACGGTCCGAGATCGCGAGCGCTTCCTCCTGGTCGTGGGTCACGAACAACGTGGTGATTCCGAGCTCGGTCTGGATGCGGCGGATCTCGTCACGCAACGAGGCACGGACCTTGGCGTCGAGTGCCGACGGCGGCTCGTCGAGCAGCAGCACCTTGGGCTTGACCGCGAGCGCGCGGGCGAGGGCAACGCGCTGCTGCTGGCCGCCCGACAGTTGATGCGGATAGCGGTCGGCCATCGTCGTCAGCTGCACGAGGTCGAGCATTTCCGCCACACGGTGGTGACGATCGGGCGCTGACATCTTGCGCGTGCGCAAGCCGAAGTCGACGTTGTTCGCCACCGTCAGATTGGGGAAGAGGCTGTAGCTCTGGAAGACCATCCCCATGTTGCGCTTGTGAGCGGGCGTGCGCGTGATGTCGGCGTTGGCCAGCAGCACGGCACCCGTGTCGGGGTACTCGAATCCGGCGGCGATGCGGAGTGCTGTGGTCTTGCCGCATCCTGAAGGTCCAAGCAGCGAGATCAGCTCCCCTTCACGAACGCCGAGGTCGAGCCCGATCAGCGCCGTCGTAGATCCGAACGTCTTGCGTACGGAGACGAAGTCGAGTGTGGTCATCGTGTGGCCCCCAGCTCTGGCGTCGGAATGACGGTTCCGTAACGCTCCGAGGCGTAGGCGAAGGTCTTGCGCTTCGGGTTGCGCTTGCGGGTCAGCACGCTGATCAGCGCGAACAGCAGCGTGGTGACCAGCAGCGCAAGCAGGTTCAGCGCATATCCGGCCTGCGGCTCACGGCCGACGAACTTCTGCTGGAACGGCGCCAGTGTCTCGATCAGCAGCGTGTCGGCCAGCGTGTACTCGCCGACAACGATCGCCGCCGTGAGGAACGACGCAGAGATGATGGCGACGCGCAAGTTGGGCACCAGCACCTTGAACATCGTCGTGCCCCAGCCCGCGCCGAGGTTGCGGGAGGCGTCGACGAGGGTGCGCAGGTCGAGCGCCTTGAGTCCGGCGTCGAACGAGCGATACGTGAACGGCAACGCGAGCACGACGTAGAAGGGAATCAGCGAGTACTCCGAGTTGAGGAACCAGCGAGCCTGCGGCTTGATGATCAGGATCCCGGCGACGAGCGCGATCGCAGGGATCATGTACGGCAGAACCGTGACGAACTCGACCAAGGATCGGGCCCTCGGAACGCGCAGGTGCACCCAGATCGCGGTGGGCAGCAAGAGACCGAGCGTCAGTGCGACCGTGCCGAGCGCAAGCTTGAGCGTGAGCTGAAGCGACGTCCAGAAGCCGTCGTCCTTCAGCGCCAGCTCGAGCCCGCTCAGCGACCACTTGTCGAACAGCGTGCCGAAGTCGAGCAGGATCGTGGGGACGTTCTGGAATGCGTACCGCGCCAGGCTGAGCAGGGGCAGGATGAAGAAGAGTCCGCTGACGATCAGCACGACCGTCGGCAGCACACGACCGAAGCGCGACCGGCGACCGACGCTGATCGGGGCGCCCGCGGTTGGTGCTGTGGGCGGGCCGCCCAGCTCGGGATCGATGACCGCCGGGATGCCGGTGGCGGGGATCATCGCTGCCACCGTTCGGCGCGTCGCCGTGCGAACCAGTAGAGCGCCATCGTGATCGCCGTGATGACGATCATCCAAGCCGCCAATGCGAACCCGACCGCGTCCTCGCCGATGTTCATGTCGCCTCCGAGGAAGAAGCCGATCCGGCGCGAGATGATCTCGGAGTTGTCGGTCAATGCCGCGGCCGTGGCGTAGGCGCTGAAGGAGTTGGCGAAGAGCAGCAGGAAACCACCCATCAGCGAAGGTGCCAGCACCGGCAGGCCGACGCGGCGCCAGAAGGTGAGCGTCGTGCCGCCGAGGTTGGCGCACGCCTCCCGCCACGACATCTTGATGCCGTCGATCGCCGGCAGCGTGATCAGCACCATCAGCGGGATGTTGAAATAGCAGTACACGACGATCAGCCCGGTCGTGGAACCGAGCGAGAAGCCGTCGGCCCAGATGTCGGTGTTGAACGACTCGTTGATGATCTTCGTCATGAGGCCTTGCCGCCCCAGCAAAGTGATGAACGCGAACGCCAGCGGGATGCCTCCCATGTTCGCGGCCACGCCACTGAACGACGAGACGAGGTTGCGCAGCCAGCGCGGGCGTGTGGCGGTGGCGGCTGCATACGCCAGCAGCGCGCCGAGCACCACGCCGACGGCGGCCGCGATGGAAGAGAACTTGATCGTGAACCAGAACGCCTCCGCGTTCTGCCCCGACATCGCCTCCTTCATCGCTTCGAACGAGTAGCCGTCGTCCGTGCGGAGCGCGTTGCGGAACACGCTGAACGCGGGAACGATCAGGAACAGGACGAGGAACGCGAAGAACGGGACCAGACCCAACCAGTCCCAGTTGCGGCGCGCCCGGGGGAGCGCACCGGTGGTGCGCTCCCCCGTCTCTGCGACGTCGACAGGCAGGGCGATGTCAGCCATGCCGCTGCGGATCAGGCGTCGGACACCATCGGGCCCCAGTTCTCCGCCAGCACGTCACTGGCAGCGGCGATCTGGGCAGGGCTGAGGAACGACACTTGGTCGAGCAGCTCGTCGGGTGGCAGGTTGACCCTCATGTCGTCGGTCACCAGTTCGCGCTCGGTGAGCGAGACGATGCGGGCCGGCACAGCCCCGCCCTCGAGATACCCGAGTGCGCCCTCGTCGCTGAAGATGTGCTCAATCCAGAGCTTGGCGCAGTCAGGATGGGGCGAGTTGGCGACGACGCCCTGGCCGTAGAAGCCGCCGTAGATTCCGTCGCTGGGGAAGTGGGTCTCGACGGTGAGGCCGGCGGCCTCGAGGTCGGCACGAAGGCCCGGAACGTTGTAGCTCCAGTCGATCGCGATCGGTGTCTCGCCGGACAGCACAGTCTCCTTGGTGACGTCGGTGCCGCCGAGGTTGCCCGACTCCTTGAGCCCGGCGAAGAACTCGATGCCCGGCATGATGTCGTCGGCCGATCCGCCGTTGGCGAGGCTTGCCGCCATCACGGCTGCGAAGGCGGCACCCGATTCGCGGGGATCGCCGTTGAGGTTCACGAGACCCTGGTACTGAGGATCCTCCAGGTCGGCGAAGGTCTGCGGCGCGGTGTCGACGATCGTCGTGTTCGTGCTGATCGCCATGATGCCGTAGTAGGCCGCGTTCCAGTTGTGGTCGGGGTCCTTGAGACCCTCGGGCACCTCGCTGTCGACGGTGAGCGTGTACGGCTCGAACAGGCCCTTGTCGACCATCTGCTGGGCGATCGCGGGGCTGACGTCGACGCTGTCGGGCATGTTGTCCTGACCGGCCAACGTCTCCACCGCCTCCATCTCGTCGGCGGACGAGGCGTCGGGGTCGGCGACGGGATTCTCGACGCCGGGGTACTTGTCGCGGAAGCTCTGCAGGATCCCCTTGTAGTTGGCCCACTCGTCGGGCAGGGCGATCAGGTTCACCTGAGCGCCGTTGTCGAGGCACGCCTGATACAGCGCATCGACGTCGCCGCCGCCTGCAGCAGCGGTCGTTCCCGGAGCCTCGGTGACTTCGGCGGGGACCGTCTCGGGCGCTTCTGTGTCTGGCGCGGCCGTTGTTGCGGCCGACGCAGTGGTCTCGGGCGCTGCGGCGGTGGTCGCTGCGGGTGCTTCGGTTGGCGTCGCGCCTTCGTCGTCGTCATCGTCGCCGCATGCGGCGAGCACCAATGACAGCACGGCGAGGCCGGCGATGGTCTTGTTCACGTGTCTCACAAAAACAGGCTCCTTGAGATCTGGTTGAGCGGGCGCAAGGTGGTGCGCCGGGCGAGACCTTAGACGCTGCCCGCGTCGCGATGGGCCGCTGGGGAAGCGCCGTGTCGAGTGGTACGTTGCGGCGCCGTGCCGGAACTGCCGACGACAGCCCGGGCGGTGGTCGTCGGCGGGGGCGTCGTCGGCTGCTCGACCGCCTACCACCTGGCACATCTGGGCTGGACCGACACGGTGCTGATCGAGCGCGATCGTCTGACGTCGGGATCGACGTTCCACGCCGCCGGGCTCGTCGGCCAGCTGCGCTCGAATGCCAACGTCACGCAGCTGCTGGGCTACTCGGTGGGTCTCTACCGGCGGCTGGAGGCCGAGACGGGGCAGGCGACCGGCTGGAAGATGAACGGGGGGCTGCGCCTCGCATGCAACCCCGACCGCTGGGAGGAGGTGAGGCGGCAGGCCACGACGGCCGCATCGTTCGGGCTCGAGATGCACCTGCTGTCGCCCGCAGAGGCGCAGGACGTGTGGCCGTTGATGGAGATCGGTGACGTCGTGGGGGCGGCGCTACTGCCGACCGACGGCCAAGCCAACCCGAGCGACATCACCATGGCGCTCGCGAAGGGGGCGCGCATGGCGGGGGCGACGATCGTCGAGGAGACACCGATTCTGAGCATCGACGTCGCCGAAGGACGCATCACCGGTGTCCTGACCGGTCGCGGTCGCATCGACTGCGAGGTCGTCGTGCTCTGCGCCGGTCAGTGGACGCGTCAGCTGGCGGCGACGGTCGGCGTCAACGTCCCACTCGTGTCGGTGCAGCACCAGTACGTCATCACCGAACCGATGGGTGCCCCGCGCGACCTGCCGACCCTTCGTGACCCCGACCGCCTGACCTATTACAAGGAGGAGGTCGGCGGGCTGGTGATGGGCGGCTACGAGCCGAACCCGTTGCCGTGGGTCGACCACGTACCCGACGACTTCGTCTTCCGGCTGCTCGATTCGGACTGGGAGCACTTCGCCCCCACGATGGAGCTCGCGGTCGGGCGCGTGCCGGCGATCGGCGACGTCGGCATCAACCGGCTCGTGAACGGACCGGAGAGCTTCACACCTGACGGCATGTTCGTCCTCGGCGAGGCACCCGAGCTGCGCAACTGTTTTGTCGGCGCCGGCTTCAACGCCTTCGGGATCGCCGCCGCTGGTGGCGCCGGCATGGCACTCGCCGAGTGGGTGGTCCACGGGTCACCGCCGTACGACCTGTGGCAGGCCGACATCCGCCGCTTCGGCCGGCCCCACCGCAGCCTCGGATGGGTCCGCACCCGTACGCTAGAGGCCTACGCCAAGCACTACACGATGGCGTGGCCGTTCGAGGAGCACGACAGCGGCCGCCCGTGCCGGCGATCGCCGCTCTACGACCGCTTGCTCCGGCAGGGCGCGTGCTTCGGGGAGAAGCTGGGCTGGGAGCGTCCGAACTGGTTCGCCGACGCAGGCGCCGGTGAAGAGCCGCGTGATCGATACAGCTACGGCCGCCAGAACTGGTTCGACGCCGTGGGTCGCGAGCACGCCGCGATTCGCGAGCGGGCGGGTCTGATCGACCAGACCTCCTTCGCCAAGTTCGTGCTCAAAGGACCCGGATCGCTGGCCGCGCTCCAGTGGCTGTGCGCCAACGACGTCGACAAGCCGGTCGGCGCGGTGACGTACACACAGATGCTCGATGCCGCGGGCGGCATCCAATGCGACCTCACCGTGGCGCGCACGCGGGAGTACGAGTTCAGGATCATCACCGGCACAGGCTTCGCGACGCACGACTTCGACTGGATCGAACGCAACATCCCCGAGGGTGCCGAAGCACAGCTGTTCGACGTCACGTCGGCGACCGCCGTGCTGGCGCTGATGGGTCCTGCGTCGCGAGACATCTTGAGCGCGCTCACGGACGACGACGTGTCGAACACGGCATTCCCCTTTGGCACCACTCGGCCGTTGGGCGTCGCCGGGTGCGAGCTCGACGCGCTGCGAATCACCTACGTCGGCGAACTCGGATACGAGCTGCACGTCCCGGTCGAGCTCGCGGTCACGGTCTACGACGCCGTGAAGGATGCCGGCCGCCGGCACGGGCTCGTGGACGCCGGCTACCGAGCGATCGAGAGCTGCCGTCTCGAGAAGGGCTATCGCGCCTGGGGTGCCGACATCGGTCCTGATCACACACCGATCGAAGCGGGCCTCGGATGGGCGGTGAAGGATCGCTCGCCGGTCCCGTTCCTCGGACGCGACGCGATCGCGCGCCAGCGCGAAGGGGGCGTGACCAAGCGCCTCGCCGGCTTTACAACCGACCCCGCGGTCGTGCTGCTCGGCCGCGAGACGATCTATCGCGACGGCGAGCGCGTCGGCTGGTTGTCGAGCGCAGGCTTCGGCTACACGATCGACCGCTCGATCGGGTACGGCTATGTCCGACATCCCGGCGGCGTGACGAACCGGTACGTGCTCGAAGGCACCTACGAGCTCGAGGTGGCCACCGAACGGGTGCCGTGTGACATGTCGCTGCAGCCGTTGTACGACCAGCGGTCGGAGCGGGTCAGAGCATGAGGCGCTGAAGACCTGTCGCCGATTCAGGCGGCGGTCGCCTTGGCGTACCACACGTCGGCCATGGTCTGTACGAACGCAGGCTCGATCGGCTCTGGGGATGTCATCGTCACGACGACCACCAGATCTGTGGTCGGCAGGATCAGCACGGCGCGTTGGCCGCCGTCCGGCGGTTGCTCGATCGTCGAGACCCACGCCACCCCCTCGGGCGTCGTGGCGGAGATGTCGACCGGCTCGGGTGCCGAAAGCGTCACCGTGTCCGCGCCGATCGTCGTTTCGTGCGAGGGGCACCCTGCCGTCAGGTCGGCCCGGTTGGCTTCGATCCAGGCGTCGACGGTGGGATCGCGTGGCACGACGACGCCGATGATGCGCCCCTTGACGGTGTCGTAGGTGCGCCCGGCTCCACCCTCGAGCGTGAGCGGTTCGATGGCCGCCCCGCAGGGGCCCGTGGGATCTTGAGGAACCTCGACCGACAGGATGCGGATCGCGGCCACGGCCGGAATGCCGAGTTGGAGATCCCCGATGTCGCCCGCCTTGGCGAGCCTGTTGAGCAGATCGGTGGTCGTCGCCGCCGGCGCGGCAGTGCCCGCGGGCGCGGTGGGAGGCGGCGGAGTCACACGGACCGTCTCCGCGGTGGTGTCTTCGTCACCGGCGGCGTCGTCATCGTCTCCGCCCCCGCACGCGGCGGAACCAAGTGCGAGCAACGCGATCAGCGGGATGCATTTCGTGACGCCGTGCATCAGTGCTTCGTGTTCCGGCGACGACGAGCGTGGCGTTCGAGCGCCAGCTCGACCAACTGGTCGATGATTTCGGGATATGTCATACCGCTCTCAATCAGCATCTTGGGGAACATGGAGATCGGCGTGAAGCCGGGCATCGTGTTGACCTCGTTGCACAAGAAGCCGCGGCCGTGCTCTTCGAAAAAGAAGTCGCAGCGCGCCAGCCCCTCACAACGCAGCGCACGGTACACGGCACGCGTTATCGCGCACACATCGGCAACCTGCTCTGGTGTCAGCGGAGCGGGCACGAGGCCGATGCTCGTGTCGTTCACGTACTTGTCGTCGTAGCTGTAGAACTCGTCGCCGGGAATGATCTCACCCGGCACCGACACGAATGGCTCGTCGTTACCGATCACCGCCACCTCGATCTCGCGGCCGACGATCGCCTCCTCGACGACGACCCACTCGTCGTAGGTCAACGCGTGCTGGATCGCGTCGTGCAGCGCGTCCAACGTCTTGGCCTTGGTGACGCCGACCGAGGATCCCATGTTGGCGGGCTTCACGAAGCAGGGCAGGCCCAACTCTTCCGCCAGCTCGGACGCAAGACCAGACCGCAGCTCCGTCTCCGGGAATGCGCGGTAACGCGCCTGAGGTAGACCGGCGGCGGCGATCACCTGCTTCGCCATCGCCTTGTCCATCGCCAAGGCCGACCCGAGCACGCCGGCGCCCACGTAGGCCACGTTGGCGAGCTCCAGCAGCCCCTGCACGGTGCCGTCCTCTCCCATCGGGCCGTGCAGCAACGGGAGCACGACCGTGCGCTCGGGGCCGTCCACAGCTGCGCCGAGCATCGTCGACGGCGCCAGCCGGTCGCCGCGCGGATCGAGGCGCGCCGGGAGCATGTGTGGTCCGCGTGCGAGCGCCGCGAGCGCGTCCGTCGCCAGCGACCAGTCGCCCTCGGTCGAGATGCCGACCGGCGTGACGCGGTAGCGGTCGAGGTCGACGGCAGCCAGCACATGGGCGGCTGTCGTACAACTCACCTCGTGCTCGGCCGACTGCCCTCCGAACAGGACCACGAGGTGGATCCGATCTCCGCTCACTGCTCTGACGGTACCGTTCGCGAGCGTGAGGATGCTGGCATCACAGGTGGCGGCCGTCGTCGGTGGCACCCTCGCCGGACCGGACGCGACGGTCGACGGCGCGTCGTTCGACTCGCGTGCGCTGAAACGAGGGACGCTCTTCGTTCCACTCGTCGCCGCGCGGGACGGGCACGATTTCATCGACGACGCCCTCGCTGCCGGTGCCGCCGCCTATCTCACCGAGCGGCCGCCACAGGGCGGCACGGCGATCGCCGTACGGAACACCGCGACGGCGTTGTTGGAGCTCGCAGCATGGGCTCGCCGGCAGCTCGACGTGCCGGTCATCGGCATCACCGGCAGCGTGGGCAAGACGAGCACGAAGGATCTGATCGCCGCCGCGCTTGGCGCGACCCGCCGCGTGACTGCGAACGAGCGCAGCTTCAACAACGAGCAGGGGCTGCCGGTCACGATCCTGGGTGCGCCCGATGATGTGGAGGTGCTGGTCGTCGAGATGGGCATGCGCGGCTTCGGTGAGATCGCTCTCCTCTGCGGCGTGGCAGCGCCGACGATCGGCGTGGTGACGTCTGTTGCCGGAGCCCACACCGAGCGTGTCGGCGGCATCGACGGCGTGGCGCGCGCCAAACGTGAGCTGGTCGAGGCACTCCCTTCCTGGGGAACTGCGGTGCTGAACGCCGACGACCACCGCGTGGCGGCGATGGCCGAGCACTCGACCGCGCGGGTGGTCACGTACGGCACGCTCGGTGACGTCCGCGTCACCGACGTCGTGCTCGACGAGCTCGCCCGGCCGGCGTTCCACGTCGATTCGCCGTGGGGGCGCACCGACGTGCAGCTGGCCGTCAGCGGCGCCCACATGGCGTCGAACGCGGCCGCCGCGCTGGCGGTCGCCGGTGTCGTCGAAGGGTCGATCGACCGTGCTGCCCACGCACTCACGTCAGCGCGTGTGTCGGGAATGCGAATGGACGTGCGGCGGGCGCCGGGCGGGGCGATCGTCGTCAACGACGCCTACAACGCCAACCCAGATTCGATGCGCGCCGCGCTCACCGCGCTGGCCGCCATTAGCGCGCGGCGGAGGGTGGCGATCCTCGGCCCGATGGCGGAGCTCGACGACGCAGCTGCAGCCCACCGACAGGTGGCAGCGATCGCGGGCGAGCTCGGCATCGAAGTGATCGCGACAGGCACCGAGCTCTACGGCAGCCCACCGGCCGACGATCCGTTGCGGGTGCTCGGGCCGATCGGTGAGGGAGACGCGGTGCTCGTCAAGGCCAGCCGGGTCGCCAATCTCGAGATGATCGCCGAGGCACTCCTAGCTGTCAGCGATCCCGGGTCGTAGACCGGCGGCGACGCCACGCGCCAACTCAGTCGGCGTCGACCTGAGCCTGTTCACGTTCGATGACATGTTGACGGGTAAGCGCTTCGAGATCGGCGTCGGACGCCTCTTCGACCGCGATCAACGTCGAGTCGGCGGGTTCCGATGACCGCAGCAGTTCGTCGAGCTTGCGCTGCGTCGCCGCTGTCTGACGCTGTTGCGTGTGCTGGATCACGAACACCATCACGAACGTCACCGAACCCGTGACGGAGTACAGCGTCGTCTGCCACCAGACCGGGAAGTGTTTGAACAGTCCGAGCACCAGCCAGCCGACGACGAGGATGGCGGCGACGATCCCCGACCCGGCGTGGGCCACGATCTCGCCGACGCGATGCAGCAACCGGCTCGACCAGTGCCGGCTTGCCCACTCGTTGGCGTGGGTTGTCGCGCGGAACATCCCTTTGCGCCATCGAGGGCTTTCTGCTTCCGCCTTGTCGGCTGCCGTCATCCAACGGCAAATACCCGGCCCACCAGCCGGCGAACCTTGTGCGGCCCACGCTCAGCCGCCGCGGGTGACGATCAGGGCCTCGCCGAAGGCGGCGCCTCCGGGCCCTTGTGGCTCGAACGTCCCGAGCACGACCACGAGTTGGCCGCGCACGAGGTCGAACACGTCAGGCACCGGGTCGACGCGCAGCACGTAGTTCCCGAGACCAAGTCGGGCTAGCGCACTGATCGGGATCCGGAACTGACCCTCGGCGTCGGAGGTGGCAGTGAGCACGAGCGCGGTCGGATCGACATGAACGTCGAAAGTCTCGTTCGGCGGGAACCCGCGCCCGATGACTGTCGTGAAGCCGTCGGTGGTGATCGCTCCCGGCGTAGCGATCAGCTGCGGCGCAAAATGGCCGGTGCCGAACATGGCGATGTCGCCGGACGCGCCGCCGGCGGTCAGGATCAGCGACGCCTCCCGCAGACCGCCCGCCAGCGGGATCATCATGATGTCCATCGTGCACGATTCGCTCGGCGACAGCGTGACCTCGTTGCAGCCGTTGCGGGCGACGAAGAAGTCGTCGGGGTTCGAGCCGCCCAGGTCGGTGAACAGCTGTCCGGATGTGGTGCCGACGTTGGTGATCGTCACGATCTGGATCGGCGATCCGATGC
>DASQTR010000561.1:0-21488 GCA_035641795.1 Ilumatobacter sp. | reverse complement strand
CCGGGGCGCCAAGATCTTGATCCTCGACGAGCCGACCGCAGTGCTCGTGCCGCAGGAGGTCGAGGCACTGTTCGACAACCTGCGCGAGCTGAAGGCGAGCGGCTCGACGATCCTCTTCATCGACCACAAACTGCTCGAGGTGCTCGAGATCGCCGACTCGATCACCGTGCTGCGTCAGGGTAGGACGGTGGCGACCGTCAAGCCGGCGGACGTGACACCTTCAGACCTGGCCGAGCTGATGGTCGGCAGCGAGCTACCCACGCCCGACACCACGGAGTCCACGGTGACCGACATCGTCGCGCTGTCAGTGTCAGGCCTGACGATCCACGCGGACGGCCGGGCGGTCGTCGAGAACGCATCGCTCACCGTGCACCGCGGCGAGATCGTCGGCATTGCCGGCGTCGAGGGCAACGGACAGAGCGAACTCATTGGCGCGATCATCGGTACCGAGCAACTGACCACCGGGACGATCACGCTGATCGGCGAGGACATCACCCGCTGGCCGGTCCGCGACCGCCGGGAGGCCGGCATCGGGTACGTGCCGCAGGACCGCACCTCCGAAGGGCTGTTGCTGAACTCGCCGTTGTGGGAGAACGCCGCACTCGGGCATCAGACCCAGCGCCCGTTCACCAAGGGTTGGTGGTTCGATCGCAAAGGCGCGCGCGAGCGGACCGAGGAGATCCGCCAGGAGTTCAACGTCAAGACGCCCAGTGTCGATGTCGCCGCCCACGCCCTCTCCGGTGGCAACCAGCAGAAGCTCATCATCGGGCGCGAGATGACGGCCGACCCGAAGGTGCTGATCGCTGCTCACCCGACGCGAGGGATCGACGTCGGTGCCCAGGCCGCCGTGTGGCAGTCGATCAGGGACGCCCGATCGGCGGGACTGGCGACGCTCCTGGTATCGGCCGACCTCGACGAACTGATCGGCCTCTCCGACACGATCCTGGTGATGTTCCATGGGCGGATCGTCGCCCGTCTCGACCCCGCCGAGATCACGCCCCGCGACCTCGGGTCGTACATGACCGGCGCTGCCGCCGGTGAGGTGGCGTGATGCAGAGCCGTCTGCGTTCGTTCCTGCTGTTGATCGCGGCACCGGTCGTTTCTGTCGTGTTCGCGCTGGTGCTGTCGTCGATCCTGCTGATGGCCGCCGGCAGCGACCCCATCGAGGTGTTCGGCGACATGGTGCAGCACGGCCGGAAGCTGGAGACGATCGTCGACATGCTCAACCGGGCGACGCCGCTCTACATCTCTGGCATTGCCGCCGCGATCGGCTTCAGGATGAATTTGTTCAACATCGGTGTCGAGGGCCAGTACCTCATGGGCGCCTTCTTCGCTGCCGCCGCCGGCGGGGCGATCGACCTCCCCCCGGTCATCCACGTGTTGTTCATCCTTGCGGTCGCCATGACCGTGGGCGCCCTGTGGGCCGGGCTCGCCGGTTTGCTCAAGACGACACGCGGCATCAGCGAGGTGATCTCGACGATCATGCTCAACGCAATCGCCACCAGCGGCATTGTCGCCTGGCTCTCGGTGGAGTGGCGCGAAGGCGGCCTGTCGACGAATTCGGGAACGAAGATCATCGCGGAGTCGGGTCACATCTTCGATCTCACCGCCGTCCTGGAGATCTTCACGCCCGACGTGGGCGGCGGCCGCGATCTGAGCGGTGTGCTCTTGATCGCGCTCATCGTCGGCATCTGTTACCACCTGCTGGTCAACCGCTCGCGCTTCGGCTTCGATCTGCGGGCGAGCGGCTACAACCCGATCGCGGCACGCGTCGGTGGCGTGCCGCCGAAGCGCATGATCATGATCGCGATGCTGCTGTCCGGCGCGGTCGCCGGCCTGGTCGGGATGGTCGACATCCTCAGCCGCCAACACCGCTACGACCAGAACTTCACGCCAGGACTCGGATTCGCCGGCATTGCCGTCGCCCTGCTCGGGCGCAACAACCCGATCGGCATCGCCATCGGTGCGATGCTGTTCGCCTTTCTCGACGCCTCCTCGAGCATCCTCCAGATCACCGGCTCGGCGTCGCGCGAGATCATCATCATCATGCAGGGGCTGATCCTGCTGTCGTCGGTGATCGCCTACGAGTTCGTGCGCCGCATCAAGGAGCGGGAAGAGGTGCGAATGGCCTCGATGGCGATGGAGGGGGTGACGGCGTGACCACGGCGACCGAGTTCAGACCTCCGCCGCCGGCGCCGACGCAGCAGTCGTCGATGGCGCGCTTCCATTCGTTGCCGGCGTGGCTCCGGTACATGATGTACGCGGCGATCGGCATCTTCGTGCTGGCCGCGGTCGAGTCGCTGGAGTCGGGTGGCGTCGGGCGCCTCACGTCGGCCTCGGCAGCCTCGGCGATGCTGCGATGGAGCATCCCCATCCTGCTCGCCGGTCTCGGCGGGCTGTACTCCGAGCGTGCCGGTGTCGTCAACATCGGCCTGGAAGGGATGATGATCCTCGGCACCTGGTTCGGTGCGTGGGGCACGCTCGAGTGGGGGCCGTGGGTCGGCATCCTGGTCGGGATGCTCGGCGGTGCCGTCGGCGGGCTGCTGCACGCGATCGCCACCGTGTCGTTCGGCGTCGATCACATCATCTCCGGCGTGGCGATCAACATCCTGGCGCCCGGTGTGGCGCGCTTCCTCAGCACCGAGGTCTTCAACAACCCGACACAGTCGCCCGACGTCGGCGGCGTGGGGCGCTTCACGATGCCGGTGCTGGCGGGTGGCGGTTTCTTCGGCGCCGACTCGCCGAACGTCCTGCGCAACATCGAGAACAGGGACATCTTCTTCATCTCCGACCTGGCGGCCTTCGCGCGCGGTCTGGTCAGCGGTCTGTCGCTGTTCACGCTGATCGCGCTGGCGCTCGTGCCGCTCACGACGTGGCTGGTGTGGAAGACCCGTTTCGGACTCCGGCTTCGGATCGCCGGCGAGAACCCATGGGCCGGCGAGTCACTCGGCGTGAACATCTACGTTCAGAAGTATGTCGGCGTCATCATCTCCGGCGCGCTCTCCGGCCTTGCCGGCACGTTCATCGCGATGGAGCTCGCCGGCTTCTTCCAGGAGGGTCAGACCCAAGGACGCGGCTTCATCGGGTTGGCGGCGCTGATCTTCGGGAACTGGCGCCCGTGGGGCGTGCTCTACGCGGCCCTGCTGTTCGGCTACCCGTTCGGCATCTCGCTGCTCGACCTCGACGGGCAGTCGACACACGCCCTGCTGCTCGTGCTGGCGATCGCGCTGGCGGTGGTCGCGGTGTGGGCATTCCGTCGCAACAGGCGGAGCGACACGATCCTGGCGGCGTCTCTGGCGGTGGGCATGTTGATCTGGTACCTGCTCTCCGACACCGCGCCCGACTGGCTGCCGAACACGATGCCCTACGCGATCGTGCTCCTCACGCTGGTGTTCGCGAGCCAGCGACTACGTCCGCCTGCCGCCGACGGCCTGCCCTACCGCAAGGGCGAGCATTGACGCTTGTCGGTAGCGGTCACCCCATGTTCCTGGCATAGCCTGGCGACCGTGTTGACGGACGAGCAGATCGACGCCTATCACCGCGACGGCTTCCTCGTGATCGAAGGCTTCGCATCGCCCGCGCGGTGCGACGAGCTCAAGCAGCGCGCGGTGCAACTCGTCCACGACTGGCAGCCATCGGCGGAACGCACCGTGTTCACGACCGAGCAGCAGGAACGGGTCAGCAATCGCGAGTTCCTCTCGAGCGGCGCGACCACCTGGTGCTTCTTCGAGGAGGAGGCGTTCGACGACACGGGCGCCTTGCGTCAGGCGAAGGAGCTGAGCATCAACAAGATCGGGCACGCGATGCACGACCTCGATCCGGTGTTCGAGCGCTTCACGTACACGCCCGAGTTGGCGGAGGTGGCTGCCGATCTCGGGCTGCGCGACGCGCTGGTGCTGCAGAGCATGTACATCTTCAAGCAGCCCGGAATCGGCGGCGAGGTCGGCTGCCACCAGGACGCGACGTTCCTGTACACCGAGCCCATGACGGTCACCGGCTTCTGGTTCGCGATCGAGGATGCCACGCTCGAGAACGGGTGCCTTTGGGCGGCGCCCGGTGGCCACAGGCAGGGTGGCCTGCGTCAGGTCTTCAAGCGCACGGGCGCGCTGACCGACGACGACGGCACCGTCTTCGAACAGCTCGACTCGACGCCGCTGCCCACTCCGCCGGACGACCTCGTGCCGCTACCCGTGCCGACCGGAACGCTCATCGTCCTGCACGGTCTGCTCCCTCACTGGAGCGGCCCCAACCGCTCGTCGGTCAGTCGCCACGCCTACTCGGTGCACTGCATCGACGCCTCCGCCGAATACCCAGAGTGGAACTGGCTTCAACGCCCGGCCGACATGCCCTTGCGACGCCTCGACATCGTGACTGCATGACCACCGTTCTGATTGGGGCTCCGGATCGCAGCCAAGCTGCTCACCTGCGCCTACCGAGCTCGCCATCTCCGCTGCGCTTCGACGCTCGCCCGCCGGGCATGGTGCCATGACGACAGACGAGATGATTCGCCGGGCACCCAAGGTGCTCCTGCATGACCATTTGGACGGTGGGGTGCGGCCTGCCACGGTCGTCGAGCTCGCCGAGGAGTTCGGTTATACCAAGTTGCCCACCACCGACGTGGAGGACCTGTCGACCTGGTTCAACCGCGGCGCCAAGCGCAATGATCTCGTGCTGTACCTCGAGACGTTCGCCCACACCGTCGGTGTGATGCAACATCGCGACGCAATCGAACGCGTCGCTGCCGAGTGTGCCGAGGATCTCGCAGGCGACGGCGTGGTGTACGCCGAGGTGCGGTTTGCGCCCGAGTTGCACATCGAGCAGGGGCTCACGGTCGCCGAGGTGCTCGACGCCGTGCTGGCCGGCTTCGCCAAGGGATCGCAGGGCACCGATCTGACGATCTACACGATCTGCTCGGCGATGCGCACGGCCGCGCTCAGCCGCGACATCGCCGAGCTCGCCGTCCGCAACCGCGACCGCGGCGTGGTCGGGTTCGACATCGCCGGCGCCGAAGCCGGGTACCCGCCGTCCCGGCACCTCGACGCGTTCCAGTACGTGATGCGCGAGAACTTCCACTCCACGATCCACGCCGGTGAGGCGTTCGGACTGCCTTCGATCTGGGAGGCTCTGCAGTACTGCGGCGCCGCCCGGCTCGGCCACGGCGTTCGCATCGTCGACGACATCATCGGCCCGCCCGGCGAAGAGCAGCTCGGGCGGCTGGCCTCATATGTCCGCGATCGGCGGGTGTGCCTCGAGCTGTGCCCGACGTCGAACGTGAACACCGGCGTGTGCGACTCGGTCGCGGAGCACCCGATCGGCATGTTGCGCCGCCTCCGGTTCCGGGTCACGGTCAACACCGACAACCGGCTGATGAGCAACACGGCGATGTCGACCGAGATGTGCAAGCTACGAGACGCTTTCGGCTGGAACCTCACCGACTTCGAGTGGCTCACGATCAATGGCATGAAATCGGCGTTCGCCCCCTTCCCGGAACGGCTGCGCGTGATCAACGGGCTGATCAAGCCGCGGTACGCGTTGCTGCACGCGGAGGCCACACTGGGAGCGATCTGACGTCGACCCGAACGCTCACGTGGTCGCCGACATCCAGAGCGTGTCCGACACAACGTGCAACCGACCAATGAAAGTGGAGCCGCAAACATGCCAGTGACCGTCACGGTCGTCGATCACCCGCTGGTCGCCGACTCGCTGGCCCGAATTCGCGATCGCGATACACCGAACTCTCTGTTCCGCAACAACCTCGAGCGGATCGGCACGCTGCTGCTCGCGGAGGCGACCCGCTCACTGCGCACCGTCGACGGCACGGTGGAGACCCCACTCACGGCGGCGCCGGCGCGGCGGCTCGCGGTGCAACCTGTGATCGTGCCGATCCTGCGTGCCGGACTCGGCTTCGTGCACGCCGCCCAAGAACTGATGCCCAATGCCGATGTCGGCTTCGTCGGCATCTCGCGCGACGAGGAGACGTTCCAGCCCCATCCGTATGTCAACAAGCTGCCCGAGTCGCTCGCCGGCCGGCCGGTGATCGTGATCGATCCGATGCTGGCAACGGGCGGCTCGCTCCTGCACACGGTCGCCTTGTTGACGGCGCGAGGTGCCCCCGGCCCGATCGTCGTCGTCTGCGCGCTTGCAGCCCCGGAAGCGATTCAGCGCCTGCGCGACGAGGGACTCGACCTGCACGTTGTCACAGCCGCGATCGACAACGAACTCAACGACCATGCTTTCATCGTGCCCGGCCTGGGAGATGCCGGTGATCGTCAGTTCGGAAGCGGCGGCTGACGTCGAGGGCGGCCAGGTCGGCCTCGACGACCAGGTCGCCCTACAAGAGCTCCGTTCCTCGCGCCTGCTCCGCGAGTACGGCCCGCCGGCGATGTTGGCACTCATCGTCGGGGCACTCGCCGTCGTCATGTACTCGACCCACCGCGCCGGACACTGGTGGGGGGACGACTGGGCGCTCTACATCCGTCAGGCGAAGGGGCTGCTGGACGGCAACCCGAATCGGGTGCTGGTCGAGAACGAGTTCACGGTCAACGCCAGCGACGGTCCGGAGTTCAGCCCGCCGCTCTACCCGTGGGGCTTCCCGCTGCTCCTCGCCCCCTTCATCGCCGTGGTGGGCGTCAACATCGACAAGCTGACCATCGTGCCGGTGCTCTGCGCCTGCGTGTTCGCCTGCTGCTGGTACTCGCTTGCCCGCAGGCGCGTCGGTCTCGCACCGGCCCTGATCGGCGTCGCCGCGGTGACGATCACGCCGCTGCTGCTGAGCTGGACCGAGCTGATCCAGTCGGAGTGGCCATTCCTCGCGCTCGTCGGGATCGCGTTGGTGTGCCTCGACCGAGTGGCCGACACCGGCGCCCTCGCCGACCCGCGGGGAGGCCTGGCGCCGTTGATCCTCGTGGGCCTCGCTGGCGCGGCCGCGTTCACAGTGCGGCGTGAAGGGTTGGCGATGGTGGGCGCGATCGCCGCCGCCCAGTTGGCGGCGATCATCGCCCAGCGCGCGTACCCGTGGCTGCTGAACCTGCGAGGCCTTGGGCGGCTCGCGGCGCGGCTCGCGCTCCCCCACGCCACGTTCCTCGCCGCTGTCGGCCTGCTGCAGGTGACGCTGCCGAGCACGGTGGTGCCCAAGTACGACGGCACCAGCGTGACCAATGTGTGGACGCTGCGTGGACGGCTGGTTCGCAACCTGGCACAGGTGTCCGGGTTGCAGCGCCCGTGGGACCGCGACCCGATGGTGCTCGGCTCGAGCCGCGCCGGTTGGGTAGCGCTGACCTTGTTCCTGGTGCTCGCCGTCATCGGGATCGAGCTCGCGCTCGTGCGGTACCGAACACGCGATCTGCACCTCGCCGCCTATGCGCTCGGTGCATTCATGATCGGGGGCAGCTTCCGCTCGCCCATCAACCGCTACGTCTGCTCGGTGGCACCGGTGTTGATGGTGTTGGCGCTCGTGGCGCTGTACACCGTCGTCGGGCGACTCACCCGCCCGTGGGTAGGCACACTGACGCTGTCGCTGGCGCTCGGTGCGATCTTCGCCGGCAACGTGGCCAACGCCCACCTGCGGATGGAGAGCGCGGCCCGCTCCCGGGATCAAGGTGCGATCGAGTGGGGTCCGACGCACCCCGACGCGATCGCGATGTTCGACGCCGTCGAGCAGTTGACCGGTCCGGACGACATCGTCGCCGCGCCCAAGGCGCGGGCGATGGGGCTGGAAACGGGCCGGCCGTCGATCCAAGTCGACGACTGGCGCCCGATTCCGCCCGACGTGGAGGTCAGCCTGATCGTCGCCGAACGCACCAGCAACGTGGCCAACGCGCTCCTCAACGCCCCAGATCAGTTCACCCCGGTCTGGGAAAACCCAAGGTTCATGGTCTTCCGTCCGGTCTAACACCATCCTTCAGCGGAGCAGGTCGCCAAGCGCTTTCACGAACGGGGCCGGGTCTTCGTCGACTGCTTCGCCGTAGAGCTTGACCTTGGGCTCGGTGCCGCTCGGGCGGATCTGGACGCGCACACCGCCTTGGAGCTCGAACCGGAGCAGGTCTGCTTCCGGATACTCCTCGGTGCTGAGCACGGCACGGCCGCCGATGTCGGTCGGCGGCTCCGACCGCAACGCACGCACCTTCGCCACTGCGTCCGCGGGCGTCATGCGGATCGATGCGTCGGCGAGCCGGTGTCGGCCGTAGCGGGCGGCGATGTCGTCGAGCCAACCCTGCAGGGTGCGCCCGTCGGCGTGGGCGGCGGCCGCGATCTCGGCGAACAGCACCGCCGCCGAGATCCCGTCCTTGTCGAGCGGGCGGTCGGTGACGAGGTATCCGAGCGCCTGCTCGTAGCCCATGACGAACCGCCATTCCGGGTGGTCGAGCACGGTCTTGGCGATCCACTTGAACCCGGTGAAGGTCTCGGCCGAGTGCACGCCGTGGGCGTTCGCCATCTTGCGCAGCAGTGCCGACGACACGAGCGTGGTGACCACGAAGCGGTCGTCGCCACTCGTGCTGTTCAACAGATAATCGGCGAACAGCCAACCGATCTCGTCCCCGCCGAGCCGGCGCCACGACCCGTCATGTTGCGGTATCGCCGCGCCTAGACGGTCGGCATCGGGGTCGTTGGCGATCGCAACGTGGGCATTCTCGCGGCGGGCAACCTCCAGTAAGAGGTCCATCGCCCCCGGCTCCTCCGGGTTGGGGAACGACACCGTGGGGAACGTGCCGTCGGGCTGGAACTGCTCGGCGACGACGGCCGGCTTCGGGAGACCGGCTTCGGCGAAGGCGCGCAGCACGACCGCCCCGCCCACGCCGTGCATCGCTGTGTACGCGACCGGCACTCCAGAGAGGTCAGGCCGCCTGCGTACCGACGGGATCGCCGACACGTAGCCGGAGATCAACTCGTCGCCGACGGTTTCCATCAGCGGGTGGACGTCCTCGGCGATCGGCACCATCGTCGCATCGACGGTCTCGATGCACGCCGAGATGCCGGCGTCGTGCGGGGGGACGATCTGGGCGCCGTCGCCGAGGTACACCTTGTACCCGTTGTCGGCGGGCGGGTTGTGGGACGCGGTCACCACCACTCCCGCTGCGGCGTCGAGCTCGGTGACCGACCACGCCAGCACCGGCGTGGGCACCATCTGGTCGAACAACATCGAGCGGATCCCGTAGGCGGCCATGACGCGGGCCGTGTCTGACGCGAACACGTCACTCTTGCGACGCGCGTCGTAGCCGATCACGACGCCGCGATCCGGCGCGTCGGGGTCTGTGTCGAGCAGGTACTGGGCGAGACCGGCCGCCGCCTGGCGCACGACCAGCCGGTTCATGCGCAAGGGCCCTGCCCCGACCGCCGCCCGCAGACCCGCCGTGCCGAACATCAGCCGCCCGGCGAAGCGCTCGGCAAGCACGGCTTCGGAGCCTTTGATCAATGCCTGCAACTCTTCCCTGATGTCTTCGTCAGGCTCTGCGTTCAGCCAGCTCCGGGCACGGCTGGCGACGTCTAAAGCTGTCATTCAGACGAGCGTACGCAGCTCCACGAGCGGCCTGGGACCGACGTGGCTGATGACCTCAGCGGCGGCGACCGAGCCGAGGTGCCCGGCCTCGGCGAGCGACGCTCCCGACGTCAGGCCGAACAGGAATCCGGAGGCGTAGAGATCGCCGGCGCCGGTGGTGTCGATCACCCGCCGCACGGGGACGACGGGCACCTGGATCAACTCGTCCGGGGTCACGATGATCGAACCCTTGGCCCCAATTGTGATCGCCGCCAGCGGACATTGCTTTCGTAGCGCCGCGATCGAGGCCTCGAACGTGTCGGTCTGGTAGAGCGACACCAGCTCCGCCTCGTTGCCGAACAGCAAATCGACCTCGTCGTCGACGAGCGACAGGAAGTCTTCGCGGTGACGGTCGACGCAGAACGAGTCGGACAGCGTGAGCGACACCATTCGGCCCGAGTCGTGGGCGATGCGCGCGGCGTGCCGAAACGCCTGCTTGGCCTCCGGTCGGTCGTAGAGGTAGCCCTCCATGTAGAGCACGCGACCATCGGCGACCGCGGCCTCGTCGACGTCGCTGACCGCGAGCAGGCTCGATGCGCCGAGGTAGGTGTTCATCGTGCGCTCGGCGTCGGGCGTGACGACGATGATGCAGCGCCCGGTCGGCACGACGTTGTCGAAGGCGCCGGGCCGGAACTGAACCCCGACTGCGAGCATGTCGTGCCCGAACACCGCGCCCAGCTCGTCGTCGTTGACCTTGCCGATGTAGGCCGCGCGGCCGCCGAAGCTGGCCACACCGCACATCGTGTTGGCGGCCGAGCCGCCGCTCATCTCCACCGCCGAGCCGAGCGCCTGGTAGAGCTGAACCGCGCGGTCCGTGTCGATCAGGTCCATCCAGCCCTTGACCAGGCTGTGCTCCGCCAGGAACGAGTCGGGCGCCTGGGCGATGACGTCGACGAGCGCGTTGCCGATTCCCACCACGTCGAATCGTGCCTCGCCCCGGAGCATGTCCTCACGCCCGACGGTCACGGCCGGGGACGCTACCGGTTCAGTCCTCGCGGGTAGAGGGATCGGTACCGCTGTGCCGAACGGCCGCGGTCGGCCATCGGCGACGATCGGTACGCTCGATGACGTGACGCTCACCGATTCCGCGCTGTCCGACCGGCTCGATCCGCACCGGCTGCCGCGGCACACCGTCCCGTTGCGCTACGACCTCGAGCTCGAGCCCGATCTCGAAGCGGCGACGTTCCGCGGGCGGGTCGAGATCGCCCTCGTGACGGCTGAGCAGACCGACGCGCTGGTGCTCAACGCGATCGAGCTCGAGATCATCGGTGTCGCCGTCGACGGCGAGCCCGCATCGTGGCAGCCGGAGCAGAGCACCGAGCGCCTGTTCGTGATGCCGGGCGAAGGCGTCACGCCCGGCGAGCACCGCCTGACGATCGAGTTCACCGGGGTCCTCAACGACCGCCTACGCGGTTGGTACCGCAGCACGTACCGACACGCGGACGGCGACGAGCGCGTGATCGCCACCACACAGATGCAGTCCACCGACTGTCGTCGGGCGTTCCCGTGTTGGGACGAACCCGACTTCAAGGCGGTGTTCGGCATCACACTGGTGGTCGATCCTGATCACCTTGCCGTCTCCAACGGGCCGGAGCTCGATCGCCAGACGCGACCCGATGGCAAGGTCGTTGTCCGTTTCGCCGACACGATGTCGATGAGCTCGTACCTGGTGGCGTTCGTCGTCGGACCGCTCGAGGCGACCGAGTGGAACGACGTCGACGGCATCCCGTTGCGGGTGGTGCACGTTCCGGGCAAGGGGCACCTGACCGCCTTCGCGGTGGACGTCGGCGCCTTCTGCCTGCGCTGGTTCCAGGACTATTACGGCATCCCGTACCCGAGCGACAAGGTCGACCTGCTGGCGCTGCCCGATTTCGCCGCAGGGGCGATGGAGAACCTCGGCTGCATCACGTTCCGCGAGAACCTGCTGCTCATCGATCCCGCCACCGCCACCCAAGGCGAGCGTGAGCTCGTCGCCGACGTGGTCGCACACGAGCTGGCCCACATGTGGTTCGGCGACCTCGTGACGATGGAGTGGTGGAACGGGATCTGGCTCAACGAGGCGTTCGCCACCTTCATGGAGATCGCCGCCTGCGACGCCTATGCCCCCGACTGGCACCGCTGGACGACCTTCGGGCTCGAGCGCAGCGCGGCGTTCGAGACCGACTCGCTGTCGTCGACGCGGCCGGTGGAGTACCAGGTCCGCTCGCCTGCCGATTGCGAGGGCATGTTCGACGTACTCACATACCAGAAGGGCGGGGCGCTGCTGCGCATGCTCGAGCAGTACCTCGGCGCCGAGCGCTTCCGCGAGGGCGTGTCGCATTACCTGCGCACGCATGCCTACGGCAACACCGACACCGGCGACCTGTGGGACGCGATCGAGCACACGTCGGGCGAGCCGGTGCGCCGGATCATGGATTCGTGGATCTGGCAGCCGGGCTATCCGCTCGTGTCCGCACGGGTAGAGGGCGACGAGCTCGTGCTCGATCAGCGCCGTTTCATGTTCGACGTCGAGGCGGCGAGCCATTCGTTGTGGGCGATCCCGATCAGCGTGAGACAGGGTGACGCCACGTCGCGCGTGCTGCTCGACGGCGACCAGGGGCGGCTACCGCTCGGCGAGGGCGCGGTCGTGGTGAACGCCGGTGGACACGGCTTCTACCGCGTCGCCTACGGCGACGAGCTGCGGCGCCGGATCACCAATTCCGGTTTCGCGGGCATGTCGACGCTCGAGCGCTACAACGTCGTCGACGACGCCTGGAACGGCGTGACGGCCGGCGCGATGGACGCGATGGAGTGGGTCGCGCTCGCCGAACGCTTCGTCGACGAGCGCGACTACGGCGTGTGGCAGAGCATCGCCATTGGGCTACGCGCGGTGCGGCGCCTGATCGGCGACGACGACCGCGCGCTTGCCGGTTTCCAGGCGCTTGTGCGGGCGCTCGTCGCGCCGGCTCTGGCCGACCTGGGCGAGCCGGTCGCCGGCGAGACCGATCTGACGGCCAAGGTGCGGGGCTTGCTGCTCGGGCTGATGGCCATCCAAGGAGGCGACGAGGACGCATGCCGGCGTGGGCGTGACTACTACGCCGCCTGGGAGGTCGACCACGGAGCCGTCGACGCCGAGCTCGCCGCCGCGTCCACCGCGATCGTGGCGAGCGTCGGCGACACCTCCGACTACGAGAAGATGCTGTCGCAATACCGCACCGGCGACACGCCGCAGGTTCAGCTTCGTCACCTCTACCTGTTGGCCGAGTTCGACGATGCCGACCTGATGGCTCGCACCTGCGCGTTGGCGATGAGCGACGAGGTCAAGACCCAGAACGCGCCGTTCCTGCTGCGCGCCTGCATCGGCAACCGGCGCCATGGCCCGCAGGCATGGGAGTTCGTGCGCCGCAACTGGAACGACATCACGGACCGCTTCCCCCGCAACACGATCGTGCGCCTGATCGAGACCGTGAAGACGCTCGACCGGCCGACTGACGTCGCCGACGTCCAGGCGTTCTTCTCCGAGCACCCGATCGAGCAGGCCGCCAAGACGCTCGAGCAGACGCTCGAACGTCAACGCGTCAACGCCGACGTGCGCGCTCGCAACGAGGACGCCGTGCGCTTCGCCTTCGCGACCGAGCGCTGACGCCGGTTCAACCGCGCTCGGTTGCAATCAGCAGTTGTCGCAGGAGTCGTTGCAGTTCGCTCGCGTCCTGCTCGCTGAGCGATGCGACCAGCTTGTGCTCCACCTCGGCGTGCACCTCCATTGAGGCGTCGATCACTTGGCGGCCCTGCTCGGTCAGGCGGACGAGACTGCCTCGCCGATCGCTGGGGTTGGGCACCCGGACGATCATCCCCTTCTGCTCCAGCCGATCCAGAGCGGCGGTCATGCCGCCCGACGTGATCATGCGGTGGTGCGCCAACTCCGTCGGCGTCAGCTCGAACGGCTCGCCCGCGCGCCGTAGCGGCGAGAGCACGCCGAAGTCGTTCTCCTTCAGGCCGTGTTGACTCAGCGTTCGAGCCTTGCTGCGCTCGAACTCCTGCTGGAAGAGCGAGGCGAGCCGCACGATGCGCCCGGTGATGTGCTTGCCGGAGGGGTCGAGGTCGGGACGCTCCGTGCGCCACTGCTCGATGATCGCGTCGACGGCGTCGAGCTCCCACTTATCTTGGTATAAAGCATCTTGATTCATGACTGCCCTTCGTGTATCTTGCTATCAAGATACACGATTGCAAGGAGCAAGCCAATGACACGCACGCAGCGCACCTTCCTCGAATCCCGTCCCGCCCGCCCGAGCCACGCTCGCTCGCGCTCCCTCCCACCGACGGACTCATCCGCCCACGCCGACTGCGACACCGACCGGCTGGTTTTACGGCGAGTCCCCTCGCTGAGTTGGCGCCTGCGCCACTAGCACGCGTTCGACCAGCGTTTATCGTGAGGGCGACATGACTGCTACCCCCGGACCGGCCGTCACGGTCACCGCGTTCGACCACCTGGTGCTGCATTGCCGCGATATCGAGGCCACGCTCGCCTGGTACGAGGAGCACCTCGGGCTGGCTTCCGTGCGCGTCGACGAGTGGCGGGCCGGCCATGCGCCGTTCCCCTCGTTACGAGTCAGCGCCGACACGATCATCGACCTCCTTCCCGGCCACGCACCCGACGGCCGACTCGATCACCTGTGCCTCGTCGTCGAGCCGCTCGACTTCCACGCACTGGCGGCCAGTGGGCGGTTCGACGTGCTCGACGGGCCGGACCAGCGATACGGCGCACGCGGCAACGGCACTTCGGTCTACGTGCGAGACCCCGACGGTCTCACCGTCGAGTTGCGCTACTACTGACGGATGGCCAAGGGCGCCGAGGTTCCCGAGCACATCGTCGATCGCCTGCGGTCGATATGTGACGACCTGCCCGAGGCCCGTGAGGAAGACGCTTGGACAGGCACCCGATGGCGAATCTCGAACAAGACGTTCGCCCATCTCGTGGCGATCGTCGACGGCTGGCCCCCGGTGTACGCGCGGGCGGCGGGCACGCACGGTCCGGCGGTCGTGCTCACCTTCCAGTCATCGGGTGACGAGCTGCACGCACTGAGCAACCTCGGGCACCCGTACTTCCGCCCTCCGTGGCGTCCCGGAATCGTCGGGATGTTCGTCGACGGCGACACCGACTGGGACGAGCTCAGCGAGCTCGTGACCGAGAGCTATTGCCTGCTCGCCCCCCAGCGACTTGTTCGACTCGTCACTCGCCCCGGCGCGTAGTTCGCGCGTCAGGTCGCCCCGCCGGGCTGACGAGTCGGTATGCGCCGGGTCGCGAACAGGCCCACGAGCGCGATCAATGCGAGCACCGACAGCGACACGCGCAGCCCGTGCACACGCGCGTCCGCGTTCTCGTCGACGATCGCCTCCGCGGTCGCGGCGTCGACGCCCGCCGCTGCAAGGGCATCGTCGAGGTCGGCGTCTGACACGAACGGAATGCCACCCGCCAGCTCCACCTCGGCGGTTTCGACGACGCTGGCCGGCACCGCCGGGTTTTCGGCGACACCAGACAAGAACGACCCCGTCAGCGCCGAGATCAGCACGGCGCCGGCGAGTGCGGTACCGATCGACGCCCCGAGGTTGGTCACGGTGTTCTGCAGGCCACCGATCTCGCCGGTCTGCTCGTCAGGGACCGACGACACGGTGACGCTGCCGAGCTGGGAGGCGAGAGCTCCGACGCCCAGACCGGCCAGCAGCAGTGGCCACGTGACGATCTCTGGGCCTGAACCGGCATCGAGGGCCGCGATCAGCACGACAATGCCGGCGAACAGCGCGAGCATGCCGAACCGCACAACCCGGCGCGGCGACGCATCGGGAAACAGCTTGGGAATGCCTGCCGCCGCCAGCAACAGCGTGATCGAGAGTGGCAGCAGCCGAACACCGGTGGCCACCGCCGACAGACCGAGAGCCACGGAGAGGAACAACGGGACGGAGAAGAACAGCCCCGCCTGCAGCAGGTACTGGAAGAAGAACGACGTGAGCCCGCCACGCAACGTCGGGTTGTCGAGGATGCGCGGGTCGATCAGCGGCTCGCTCCCACGGTTGACGAGCCGCATCTCCCAACCGAGGAACAGCCAGACGATCAGGCCGCCGGCGAGCATGAGCCAGATCGACGGCGACAAACCGAGCCATTCGGGGGCACCGGCCTTCGGCTGCACGAAGCCCCACTCGCCGGCGCGGAGGATTCCGAACACGATGCCGCCCAGACCGAGCGCCGAAAGAACCGTGCCGACGAGGTCCAGCTTCACGCGACCTTCAGGCGGCGTGTCCTCGATCTTCTTGGTGACCGCCAGGATGGCCACCACGATCAGGACCTCGCCGAGGAACACGAGGCGCCAAGAGAGATAGGTAGTGAACAAGCCGCCGATCAACGGCCCAGCGGCAACCGCGATCGCACCGGCGGCGGCCACGAGACCGTACGCTCGGGGACGCTCGGCGGCACGGAAATTCGAGGCGACCAGCGCCACGATCGCGGGCATGATCAGCGCTGCGCCGATGCCCTCGAGGCCGGACCAGCCGATGATCAGCACCGTCAGATTGGGCGAGATCGCGGTGATGAACGAACCGGTCGCGTAGATCACGCATCCGATCGTGAAGGCCCGCTTGCGTCCGAGGATCTTGCCGATCTTGCCGCCGGTGATCATCAGCGACGCCATCACCAGCGTGTAGAGCGTGATCGCGGTCTGGATGCCGGTCACGGTGGTGCCGACGTCCTTGGCCACGGTGGCGATCGACACGTTCATCACGGAGCTGTCGAGCGTCATCAGGAACTGGCCAGATGCCAACGTCAGCAGGACGATGCTGCTCGACTTCGCGGCCGTGACTGCCCCAGTGTCCGACACGGCGTCACCATAGCCTGAGGCCTCGTGACGGTCGCACTCTCTCCCCAGGTCAGGTACGGAAGTTCGACCGCGCGCTGGACGCTGGCAGCAACGGTGCTCGGCTCGGGTATCGCATTCCTCGACGGCACGGTCGTGAACGTCGCGCTGCCGTCGATCAGCGATGACCTCGGAACGTCGGTCGCGGGCCTGCAGTGGATCGTCAACGCCTATCTCGTGACGCTGTCGGCGCTGCTGCTGCTCGGCGGCACACTGGGCGACCGCTTCGGCCACCGCAGGGTGTTCGTTGCCGGCGCTGTGATCTTCACGGCCGCGTCGGTGTTGTGCGGATTGGCCCCGACGTCGGGGTTCCTCATCGCCGCCCGCAGCCTGCAAGGTGTGGGCGGCGCACTGCTCGTGCCAGGCAGCCTCGCGATCATCGCCGCCGCGTTCCACCATGACGATCGCGGGCGGGCGATCGGCGCGTGGTCCGGGCTGGCGGGCGTGGCCAGCTCGATCGGGCCGTTCCTCGGCGGTTGGTTGATCGACGCCGTGAGCTGGCGGCTGGTGTTCCTGATCAACGTGCCACTCGCCGCCGCCACGATCTGGATCTCGATCCGGCACGTACCCGAAACGCGGTCATCACGTCACGCCCCGCTCGATATCCCTGGCGCGGCGTTGATCACGGTGGCGCTCGCCAGCATCTCGTACGCGGCCATCGACCACAGCACCAACATGGCGGTGGTCGCCGCCGTCACCGGCGCGATCACGCTCGTCGCCTTCGTCGTCGTCGAGCATCGCAGTACGCACCCGATGCTGCCGCTCGGCTTGTTCCGCTCACCGCAGTTCACCGGCACGAATCTCACGACGCTTGCCGTGTACGCCGGTCTCGCGGGTGCGCTGTTCCTCGTCGTGCTCCGGCTCCAGGTGTCGCTCGGCTATTCGGCGCTCGAGGCCGGCGCATCGCTGGTGCCGCTCACGGTGATCATGTTGTTGCTCTCACCCGTGGCGGGCCAGGTGAGCCAGCGGATCGGTGCCCGCATCCCGCTCACCGTCGGCCCGATCGTCTCCGCCGCCGGGCAATTCATGTTGAGCGGCGTCGATCCTGGCGACGGCTACGTGCGCGACGTGCTCCCCGGCGTCACCGTGCTCGGGATCGGCATGGCGATCACGGTCGCGCCACTGACCGCTGCGGTGCTCGGGAGCGTGGGCGACGACATGGCGGGGGTGGCCTCCGGGGTGAACAACGCCGTCGCACGTTTCGCAGCGATGCTGGCGGTAGCGGCCCTACCCGGTCTCGCCGGCATCGCCACTGACGGCTCGATCACCGACAACCTGGACTCCGGCTACGACACCGCGTTGCAGATCGCCGCCGTATGCACAGCGATCGGCGGCTTGGTCGCGGCGTTGTTGGTCGGGCGCACCGCGGATGTGCGTTCGTGCATTCACCCTGACCTCGCCCACGCATGCAACGATCCGGCATTGGTCGTCGGACATCGGGTGTCTGACACCGAAGGTGTCTGACACCGAAGGTGCCTGATACCGGGCGCCAAGGCTCGGAGTCGTTGCAATGCGATGATCCGGTATGCCAGAAGCATCGACAGATGAACAACTCGCGCGCATGGCAGTACGGCTTGCGCGCGAGAACGCGGCCGCTGGCGCGCTGCCGTTCGGCGCACTGGTCGTCAGGGACGGCGCCGTGCTCGCAACAGGCGTCAACACCGCGCTCGCCGACCACGACCCCAGCGCCCACGCCGAGGCTGCCGCAGTGCGCGCCGCCTGCAGGCAGTTGAAGACACTGTCGTTGAACGGCGCGACGCTCGTCGCCAGCTGTGAGCCCTGCGCGATCTGCCTCTCGATCGCGCTCGCCGCCCGAGTGGAGCGCATCATCTACGCCGCGACCCGCGACCAGGTACCGGATCTCGGGGTAACGCTGCCGCCGATCGTCGGTGAGATCAGCGCCCAGGCGCACTCGATCGCCGCCGACAGGATCGAGCACGTGCCAACGCCCGAATCCGACGCCCCGTTCGAGCTCTTCCTCGCCCGTTCACCGATCGTGAAACAGCTGCGGCTCGTGGTCGAGGCCGAGGACTTCGACGAGGCGGTCACGTTCTACCGCGACGTGCTGGGCCTGCCGGTGGAGTTCGCCGAGCGCGACGGCGATGCCGAAGTCGTCGCCGTGCGCGCCGGGCGCGCGACCTTGGAGCTCGTCAACGCGGCGCAACGCCGGATGATCGACCAGCTCGAGGTGGGGCGCGAGGTCAGCCGCAAATTCCGCGTGGCGTTCGAGGTCGACGACTCCGCGGCGGTCACGGAGCGGCTCGTCGCCGGCGGCGCTGAGCTCGTGGCTCCGCCCACGGAGACCCCGTGGGGCTCGCTCAACGCCCGGCTCGAGGGCCCGGCCGGTCTGCAGCTGACGCTGTTCCAGGAGTTGGACTCTGCGGGATGACAGCGCCGCAGTTGCGGCCGTCCTTGAAACGCAGCAATAAGAGTCATACGCTCGAAGCTGACGGGAGAAGGGGGTCTTCGATGGCTTGGCAACTCGAGGGGATCTACGTCGAGAACTGCAATTGCGACGTGATCTGTCCGTGCACGTGGTCGAACCTGGCTCGCGGGGCGACCTACGACGACTGCCGAGCGACGCTTGGCTTCCGCATCGACCGCGGGCAGATCGACGGCGTCGACGTCGCCGGACGCACCATGGTGCTCGCGATCGTGTCGCCGAAGCTGATGATCGAGGGCAACTGGCGGGCAGGCATCGTCTTCGACACCGACACGACCGACGAGCAGATGCAGAGTCTTACGAATGTCTTCACCGGCGCGATCGGGGGGCCGATGGCCGGGCTGGCGCCACTCATCGGCGAGTTCCTCGGTACCGAGCGGGCGGACATCCGTCTCGAGTCGAGCAGCGACGGATGGACGTTGCGGGTCGGCGACGACACGCAACTCGCCGGCACCGTCGTCCGCGGCCCGGCCGGTGATGACCCGGTAACGCTCACGGCCATCAGCGCTCACCCCGCCGGTCCCACCATGACCGTCACGCCGTCGCCGGATGTCAGATCGTCGCTGCTCGGCATCGACTTTTCCGGCGACTCGCGGAGCGGTTTCACGGCGCCGTTCAACTGGGCCGCCTGACCGATGACCACCGCGGTCGGCGCCGAGAAGCGTCGCGCCCCGGCATCGTCCACGATCGTCCTGCTGGGGCTGGCCGGGGTCGCATGGCTTGCCACGATCATGTGGATCGTTGGCCTCGACATGTCACTCGAGGCGGGCACGATGGGCCTGTCGATCGGCGAGTTCGTCGTCATGTGGACGCTGATGATGGCCGCCATGATGCTGCCGGCGATCTCTCCGCTGGTGTCGATGTACGCCCGCTCGGTCCGCGGTTCCGCCAGCGCGCTCTCCGCCTTCGGCGCTGGATATTTGCTGGTGTGGGCTTCGACGGGGATCGTGGCATACCTGTTGACATGGCTGTTCGGCGAACTGGCGACGGAGAGCAACGAAACCGCACAGACCGTCGCTGTCGCAGCATTCGTCGTCGCCGGCGTCTACCAACTGACGCCGATGAAAAGCTGGTGCCTGCGGCACTGCCGCAGCCCGATCTCGCACCTGCTGCACTACGCCGCGTACCGGGGTCGCACGCGCCACCTACGCGCGGGTGCGCACCATGGCCTCGTGTGTGTCGGCTGCTGTTGGGGCATCATGCTCGCCCTGCTGACGGTCGGGCTCATGAACATTCCGGCCATGATCGTGCTGGCGTTGCTGATCGCGCTGGAGAAGCAGTGGCGCTACGGCGAGATACTCGCGAAGGTCGCCGGTGTGGCAGCCCTCGTGTACGCCGCTGCGGTGTCGTTCAACGCCGATCTCGCGCCAGGTCTGATCGACAAGGGCGGCATGGACCAGATGGAGATGGACGACCCGATGGGCTGACGGCACGTGACGGCGAACCGCTCTCAGTCCCCGCTATCGGCGGCGAGGAATCGGAGCAGACCTGAAAGTGATTGCGGACGCGGATCAAGGAAGGCGCCCCGCAGGCGCTCGCATCGAGCTAGACACGGTCAGTCGATCGCCGCGTACAGGCCCGTCCAGAAGTCCTGGATCACGGCTGGCGGCGGGAACGGCGCGGTGAACATGTCGGTCGTCAAGATCACGCCGATCACGCGCTCGGACGGATCGTTGGCCCACGACGAGCCGAGCCCGCCCGCCCAGCCGTACGCCCCGACGGATGGCGCCAGGCCTGAGCGCCGCAGCTGCACACTGACACCGAACCCCCAACCCTGCGCGCCGTCTGGGGCCGGTCCCGGCAGTCCGGGTCCGGCACCGATCTGATCGGTCGTCATCGCCGTTACGGAAGCGCGCGACAACAACTTCGAGCCGTCAGGTAGCCGCCCGTCCGACAGCAACATGCGACCGAAGGCGTGGACGTCGTCGATCGTGGACAACAGCCCTCCCGCGCCGGAGGGGAACGCCGGCGCGGCGGTCCATTGTCCATCGGGCGGGTCGTAGACCGTGCGCTGCCCGGTCTGCGGATCGAGTCCTCCGTAGCATGACCCGAGACGGTCGACGTCAGTGGTCCAGAACCCTGTGTCGACCATGCCGAGCGGATCGAAGAGCCGCTCGCGGAGGAACTCGTCGAACGGTTGCCCGGCGGCGCGCGCGATCAGCACACCAAGCACATCGGAGCCGACGTTGTACAGCCAGCGCTCCCCCGGTTGATACTGCAATGGCAGCGTGCTCAGTCGCTTGATCCACTCGTCGGCCACAGGCGGCGTCTGCGGCGTCGGGGCGCCGTCACCGAGGCCGAGCTTTCCCATCTCCTCGAGCAATGGCTGCGGCCATGGGGCCTCGAAGTCCATCCCCCATCCGAGCCGGAACGTGAGCAAGTCGTGGAGCGTCATCGGGCGACGCGCTGGAACCGTCGCGCCGTCGAGCGGGCCGCGACTGTCGACCAGCACACGGCGGTCGGCGAGCTCGGGCAGTAGCGCGTCGACGGGGTCGTCGAGCCGAAGCTTGCACTCCTCGACGAGCATCAGCGCTGCCACCGCCGTCATCGGCTTGGTCATCGAGGCGATGCGGAAGATGCTGTCTTGCCGAACCGGATTCGCATCGCCCCCCGTGAGGTGTCCGGC